>JAIYAB010000301.1 GCA_027489275.1 Hyphomicrobiales bacterium | reverse complement strand
CGGCACGAGGTTGAGCAGCGTCACCGGCGCACCCTAGGCGATGCCGAGCTGGTCGCGCAGCTCCTCCACCATGGGCGACAGGCGCACGAGGTGCTTGTCCGGCGCGCGCTCGACGGCGCGGCCATAGGCCAGGGTCGAGCGGCACAGGCCGATGGCGCGGTCGAGCGCCGCGACGATGCGCGGGGCCAATCGCTGCACCGTCGGGTCGCCCACCGCGACGAGGCGGTCGGAGAAAAGCTGCGCGGAGGCGAGGATGTTGCGCAGGTCGTGGTTGATCTTGCTGACGGCGAGCCCCAGCGCGGCCAGGTGCTTCTTTTCGCGCAGCTCGTTGGCGAGCGTCCACTGCATGGTGGCGAGCGCCCGCTCGGCAAGGCCGATCTCGTCACCGCGATCGGACGGCCGGACGATCAGCGAGGCGTTCTCCGGGTGGCGGCCGAATTCGATGATGCTCGACGTCAGCCGGCGGACGGGCCCGACGATGATGAGGTGCAGCGCAATGTAGACGAGCAGCGCCGTGATCGCGGAGATGATCAGCGACAGGAACAGGATGTTGACGGAGAAGCGCATCATCGCGTCGCGCAGGGGCGTTTCGTCCATCACGATCTCGACGAACTCGGCCTCGGCCGCGCCCGGGCCGACGATGCGGATCGCCCGCGGTCCCGGCGACAGCAGCGTCTCGAAGGCGTCCGCCGCGAGCGCGAAGGCGCCGGCGTCACGCATGTCGACGTCGCGCGCGACGGCCGGCGGCATGTCGGTGACGGCCAGCAGCCGGCGCGCGCCGCCCGAGCGCACGGCGACGCTGTAGGCGCCGATCTGCGCCACCAGCTTGCGTTCGAGGTCGAGCGGCACCGCGCCGTCGGGCGCGGCCTCCAGGACCATGGCGGCGATCTGCGCCACCGCGATGCGGTCGTTGATCCAGCTGCGCCGGAAATTGGCGATGGACGGGACGTAGATCAGCACCTCCGCCAGCATGACGAAGAGCAACGTGAGCAGCAGCAGCCGCGTCGACAGGCCGGGCCGTCGTCGCCTCGGCTCGGCTGCGGGAACGGCGGGTGGCGCATCGGGCTTCATCGCGTCACCCGAACAGGCGCAGGAACCGCAGCAGCCGTCCGACCGCGGGACGCCGGGCCTGGGACGCGTAGAAGGCGACGGCGGCGCGCTTGGACACCTCCGAGAAGGTCGGGTACGGGACGATGAGATCGCGGAAATCCGCCACCGTCATGCGCTTTTGCACGGCCATGGTCCACGGGACGATCAACTCCCCGGCCCGCACGCCGACGATGGCGGCGCCGAGGATGAGCCCTTTCCCGGTGACCATGATCTTCGCCTCGCCCTGCGTCAGGCGCTCGGCCTGGGCGCGGTCGTTCTCCGCGAAGGGGAAGCGCAGCGTGCGCGCATCGCGGTGGCGCGCGCGCGCCTCCTCTTCCGACAGGCCGACGGTGGCGACCTCAGGATCCGTGTAGACGACGCGCGGCACGACCGCCTCATCGACGCGCGTGCGCAGGCGAAACAGCGCGCTGCGTACCACGAGGCCGGCATGGTGGGCCGCGACGTGGGTCAGCCGGTCGGTCACGTAAGGACCGCCGGCGCAGTCGCCGATGGCGTAGACCCGTCGGTTGCTCGTGCGCAGGCCACGGTCGACGATGATCCCGGACCGGTCGTGGCGTATGCCGGCAACGTCCAGGCCGAGCCCGTCGACGGTGGGGCGCCGCCCGCTGGCGACGAGAAGATGGGAGCCCTCGACAATGGCGCCCTCGCGAAGCGCCAGGCGAATGCCGCCGGCCCAGCTTTCGACGGAGGTGACCGCCGCATTCTCGCGGATCGTGACGCCTTCCCCCCGCAGGGCGGCGATCAGGTGTCCTGCGATCTCCCCGTCCACCCGCTTCAGCGCCGCGCCGTGGTCGAGGACGGTGACGGCCGCGCCGAGGCGGCGGTGCGCCTGGCCGAGTTCGAGGCCGACGGGCCCCGCGCCGAGGATGACGAGATGCTCGGGCCGGGTCTCGAGGTCGAAGATCGTCTCATTCGTGAGATAGGGCGCCTCGGCGAGGCCGGGAATGTCGGGAATCGCCGGCCGCGATCCGGCCGCGACGACGAAGCGCCGGGCTCTCACACGGATGTCGCCGACGGCCAACGTCCTTGCATCGAGAAAGGCGGCCTCGCCGCTGATGACACGCGCGCCCAGCGCCTCGTAGCGCGCGGCGGAATCGTTGGGAGCGATGGCGGCGATGACGTCGTGGACGTGCCGGTGCACGCGGGCGTGATCCACCTTCGCCCGCGAGGGCGGCAGGCCGAAAGGTCCGGATTCGCGGGCGGTGTGCGTGACGTGGGCGGCGGCAAGGAGCGCCTTCGAGGGCACGCATCCCACGTTCAGGCACTCGCCGCCCATCGTGCCTTTCTCGATCAGCACGGTTGGCACGCCGAGTCCCGCCGCCACCACCGCGACGGAGAGCCCGGCCGCGCCGGCGCCGATGACGCAGATGTCCGGGCGCAGGTCTTCGGTCATGGGCAGTTCTCGGGCGGCGCGGATGTCTTGGCCGGAACGGCCACCCGCCAACGCTTCACCGCGACGGGGATGAGCGCCATCAGGCCGAGGGCGCCGAGGGCCGCCAGCACGCCCGGCGTCAGCACGTTCGACAGGGACAGGTCGAACCGGCAATCGGCGCGCCCGGACGAGAGGCAGGCATCGAGCACCACCTTCTGCGCGATCACCACGCCGTCCAGCGCCGCGCCGGCCGACGCGAAGGCAAGTGTGCCGGGAATGATGCCGATGACGGTCGCGGCCAGAAACTGCGACAGCCTCATGCCGACGATGCCCGCCGCGATGTTGACGAGCCAGAACGGGAAGACGGGCACGATGCGCAGGAACAGGAGGTAGTTGATCGCGTCGTCGCGCAGTCCCTTCAGCAGGGCATGCAGGCGAGGACCGCTCTTGTCCGACAGGTAGCGGCCGAGTGTCGTGCGTGCGAGCAGGAACAGCACCGTCCCCCCGGTGGTCGCAGCGACGATCGCCGCCGCGCCGCCGGGTAGCCAGCCGAACAGGAGGCCCCCGACCACCGTCAGCAGCAGCGACCCGGGAATCGAGAAGGCGACGGCCAGCGCATAGATGACGACATAGCCGAGCATCGAGCCGAAGGGATGGCTTGCGACCGCCTGCCGCAGGCCGTCGTAATGGGCCAGGAACAGCGTCGGCGTGGCGTTGCGGCCGATGAGCAGTGCGATCCCGCCGGCGAAGGCGGCGAACAGGATGAACGGCGCGAGCCGGCGCAATCCAACGCCCGGCCTCGGCCCGCTCCCCGGGGGTGGCAGCGTGCCTGCATCCTGCATCGACGATCCTCTTGGACGCCCCTCCGGCGATCTCTCCCGGAACGTGCACAAGGTGGGCCTTGTCCGTCCCGGGCGCAAGGCGCGGCGGCGGATGGCCGTCCGCGTTGACTTTCCGGGATGCTTCCGTCATAAGCCGCCGAGCTTTCGAGCGCTATCGAACAACGCGAAAAGACAGGCGCCGGTGGGCCAACCGCCGGTGTTGTTTTTTCGAGACATTGCAGAGCACGGGCCCGCGTCCCACATGGGGGCGATCGGCCGGACCGGAGACGACTTCCGTGAAACGCACCTACCAGCCCAGCAAGCTCGTGCGCAAGCGCCGCCATGGCTTCCGCGCCCGCACCGCCACCGTGGGTGGCCGCAAGGTCCTCGCGGCCCGTCGCGCCCGCGGCCGCAAGCGTCTGTCCGCCTGAGGCGGAGACTCGGCCGGCACACGCCATGAACGACCCTGCGCGCGGTTCGACGAAGCCTGAAAGGCTGAGGCGGCGCGCAGATTATGTGGCCGCCGCAAAGGGCCGGCGCCTGACGACGCCGGTCTTCACGCTCCAGGGCGTCGAGCGCCGGGCAGACGGGACGGAGCAATCCGGACCCCGCTTCGGGCTCACCGTGAGCCGGAAGGTCGGCACCGCCACAGAGCGCAACCGCGTCAAGCGTCGGCTTCGCGAAGTCCTTCGCCGCATGGCCGGGGATCCGGAAGGATCGCCCGGCCGATCTCGATTCGACTACGTCGTGGTCGCGCGCCGCGACGTTCTTTCGGCCCCCTTCGACAGGCTGGCCGTTGCCCTCGCCGACGCCGTGCGCAGCCTGCACGAGCCGCGCCGCGACCGTCGGCGGCCCCCGCCCCATCCTCCAGCAGCGACCGACTGAGCCATGCAGGACAACAAGAACTTCTTCCTCGCGATCGCCCTGTCGATGGCCGTGCTCATCGGGTGGAACGTGTTCTTCGGCATGCCCACGCTGGACCAGCAGCGCAAGGAGGCGACCGCTCCCGCGCAGACCGCGCAGCCCGGTGCGCCCGCCGCGCCCGGTGCGCCTGCCTCCCCCGCCGTGGTCCCGCCGGTCGATCCTGCGCGCGCCGCGCCCACGCGCGATGCCGCCATCGCGGCGACGCAGCGCATTGTCATCGACACGCCGCGCGTGCGCGGCTCGATCTCGCTGCGCGGCGGCGACATCGACGATATCGCGCTGAAGGATTACCGCGAGACGGTCGATCCCAAGAGCCCGAACATCATCGTGTTCTCGCCGGCGAACGGCCCGGACGCCTATTTCGCCCGCATCGGCTGGCTGCCGTCGTCCGGCATCGCCGTGCCGACGGCCGACACCATCTGGACGGCCAGCGCAACCAGCCTGTCCGAGCAGGCGCCGGTCACGCTCACCTGGGACAACGGCCAGGGCCTGCTCTTCAAGCGCCTCGTCGCCATCGACGCCAACTTCATGGTCACCGTCACCGACAGCGTCGAGGCGACCCGCCAGGGCGTCGAAGCGTCGGTCACGCCCTACAGCTTCATCCGCCGTGTCGGCACGCCGGTCGTGGCCGGCTTCTACATCCTGCACGAGGGCCTGCTCGGCGTCATTGGCGAGAACGGGCTGCAGGAGTTCAGCTATTCGTCGATGGAGAAGGAGCCGCTGCGCGCCGCCAACGAGCGCGCCCGCGAGTTCAAGGACGCCGTCGGCGGCTTCATCGGCATCACCGACAAGTACTGGGCCTCCGCGCTCGTCCCGGACCAGACGAAGCCGTTCAACGCCGCCTTCAGCATGACCAAGGCGCCGACGCAGGGCGCGATACCGTCGTACCAGACGATCATCACGCACGCTCCGGCGAAAGTGGACGCGGCGACGCCCGCGAGTTCGGTCACGCGGATCTTCGTCGGCGCCAAGGAAGTGCGTCTGATCGACCGCTACCAGCAGGACTACAATATCAAGCTATTCGACCGGCTGATCGACTGGGGCTGGTTCTACTGGATCACCAAGCCGCTCTTCAAGCTGCTGGACATCATCTATCACCTCGTCGGCAACTTCGGCGTGGCTATCCTGATCGTCACCGTGCTCGTCAAGCTCGTCTTCTTCCCGCTCGCCAACAAGAGCTACGTCTCGATGGCGAAGATGAAGGCCGTGCAACCCGAGATGGTCCGCATCAAGGAGCAGTACCCCGACGACCGGGTGAAACAGCAGCAGGAGCTCATGGAGCTCTACAAGAAGGAAAAGATCAATCCGCTGGCGGGCTGCCTGCCGGTGATCATCCAGATCCCGGTGTTCTTCGCGCTCTACAAGGTGCTCTTCGTCACCATCGAGATGCGTCACGCGCCCTTCTTCGGCTGGATCCGCGATCTCGCCGCGCCCGACCCGACCTCGATCTTCAACCTGTTCGGACTGCTCCCCTGGAGCGTGCCCGCGATCCTGCTCATCGGCGTGTGGCCGATCATCATGGGCATCACGATGTTCGTGCAGATGAAGATGAACCCGGAGCCGACGGACCCGATCCAGAAGACGATGTTCACCTGGATGCCGGTGTTCTTCACCTATCTGCTCGCCTCGTTCCCGGCGGGACTCGTCATCTACTGGTCCTGGAACAACCTTCTGTCCGTGATGCAGCAGTACTTCATCATGCGCCGTCAGGGCGTGAAGGTGGAACTATGGGACAACCTGCGCGGCTTGTTCGGCAAGAAGGCGGACAAGCCGGCATGAAGGCTGCGCGGGGACGAGCATGAGCGGCGACCTGCCCACCCCGGCCGACGACCCCGTCATGGCCGAGGAGGGCCGCAGGCTCTTCGCCGGCGAGGCAGAGTTCTTCTGGGCGGCCAGCACGCTCGAAGGCCTGCCGCCGATGAAAGGCGTCGAGGTCGCGTTCGCCGGCCGTTCCAACGTCGGGAAGTCCAGCCTCGTCAACGCGCTCACCGGCCGCAAGACGCTGGCGCGGACGTCGCACACCCCGGGGCGCACGCAGCAGCTCAACTTCTTCGACATTGGCGGCCGCTTTACGCTGGTCGACATGCCGGGCTACGGCTATGCCGCGGTGTCGAAGC
This sequence comes from Hyphomicrobiales bacterium, assembly GCA_027489275.1. Taxonomy (GTDB): domain Bacteria; phylum Pseudomonadota; class Alphaproteobacteria; order Rhizobiales; family Beijerinckiaceae; genus Alsobacter. The sequence continues at coordinate 9,698 of JAIYAB010000301.1, read as the reverse complement.
AGAAGGTCGCGTCCTGGACCGACCTCGTGAACGACTACCTGCGCGGGCGCGCCAGCCTCGCCCGGGTATTCCTCCTGATCGACGCCCGGCATGGCCTGAAGCCGAACGACATCGAAGTCCTCGACGCCCTCGACAAGGCCGCAGTGTCCTACCAGCTCCTGCTGACCAAGGCCGACGAGTTGAAGCCCGCCGAGGTGGAGAAGCGCCTGGCCGAGACGCGGAAGGCGCTGGCGCGTCGTCCTGCCGCCTATCCCGAGATCGTCATGACGTCGAGCCGCACAGGGGACGGTGTCGCGCAGGTCCGCACTGCCGTGGCGCGCCTGCTGGCCGAGCGCGGCGCCTGAGCCCATGGCGCTTGCCGAACGCCTCCTGGCCGGGCTCGCCGCACTCTCCGGGGCCTCGGGCGTCGCCCTCGCCGCGGCCGCCGCACATGGAAGCGGCACAACCCTCGCCCCGGCGGCCCAGATGCTCCTCGCTCATGCCCCTGCCATGCTCGCGCTGGCTGCGCTCGCCGCCCACGGCCCGTTGCATCGCCCGCTGACGCTTCTCGCGGGATTCGCGCTGGCGCTCGGCGCGCTGCTGTTCAGCGGCACGCTGGTGCTGGGGGCGCTCTACGGGATGCGGCCCTTTCCCATGGCCGCGCCGACGGGCGGCGTGATCCTGATCGGCGGCTGGCTGTTGCTCGTGCCTGCCGCACTGTTGCGTCGACGCTGAACGGGGCGACAGGCTCGGCGAATTCGGCTAATAGACCGCCCGGCACCGCAAGGCGAGCGTGACATGACCGACAGCACCGATCCCCATCTGAAGGCCGAAATCCTTGTTCAGGCGTTGCCGCACATGCTGCGCTACGACGAGGCCACCGTGGTGGTGAAATATGGCGGCCACGCCATGGGCGACGAACAGGTCGCGCGCGACTTCGCCAAGGACATGGTCCTGCTCGAGCAGTCCGGCGTGAACCCGGTGGTGGTGCACGGCGGCGGCCCGCAGATCGGCGCCATGCTCTCGCGCCTCGGCATCAAGAGCGAGTTCAGCGCCGGCCTGCGCATCACCGACAAGGCCACCGTCGAGGTGGTCGAGATGGTGCTGGCCGGTCTGATCAACAAGCAGATCGTCGGCTACATCAACGCCGAGGGCGGTCGCGCCATCGGCCTGTGCGGCAAGGACGGCAACATGGTCACGGCGCGCAAGGTGACGCGCACCGTCATCGACGCCGACTCGCAGATCGAGAAGGTCGTCGACCTGGGCTTCGTCGGCGAGCCCGAGCGGGTCGACCGCGCCGTCCTCGACGCGCTGCTCGGGCGCGAGGTGATCCCCGTTCTGGCCCCCGTCGCCAATGGAGCGGACGGGCACACCTACAACGTCAACGCCGACACCTTCGCCGGCGCCATCGCCGGCGCGCTCGGCGCCAAGCGGCTGCTGTTGCTCACCGACGTTCCGGGCGTGCTCGACAAGAACAAGCAGCTGATCAAGGAGCTCACCGTCGACCAGTGCCGCGCCCTTATCGCCGACGGCACCATCACCGGCGGCATGATCCCGAAGGTCGAGACGTGCATCTACGCGCTGGAGAAGGGCGTGGAAGGCGTGGTGATCCTCGACGGCAAGGTTCCGCACGCCGTGCTGCTGGAGCTTCTCACGGACCTGGGCGCGGGCACGCTGATCACGCGGTAGCGCGGCAAGGGATCCTTCTTCTGGTCTCCTCGCTCCCCCTCATGGTGAGGAGGCCGCGGAAGCGGCCGTCTCGAACCACGAAGAACGGCGTGGCGCAATCCATCGCAGCCGACGGGGCGCAGGGCTGCGGACGCGAATGATGACGGTTCCTCAAGGATCGCTGGCCGAAACTGGGCTTCCGCCACATATTCGCCGTTCATCGGCGTGATCCTCGGCCATCCAATGACCCAAGCGTTTCCACCGCCGGCCCCCGGACCCGGGGCCACCGTCCAGGCCGTCCCCGGTTTCGATCACGTCGACACGTGGATCTTCGACCTCGACAACACGCTCTATCCCTCCCACGCTAGGCTGTGGCCTCAGGTGGACGAGCGGATCACGCTGTTCCTGGCAGACCTGCTGGGCCTCGACCAGATGTCGGCGCGCGCGCTGCAGAAATACTACTACACGCGCTACGGAACGACGTTGAAGGGGCTGATGGACGAACATGCCATCGATGCCCACGAATTCCTCGACTTCGTCCACTCGATCGACCTGTCGCTGCTCGACCCGGATCCGGAGCTCGGCATGGCGATCGAGGCGCTGCCCGGCCGCAAGCTGATCCTCACGAACGGCTCGCGCCAGCACGCCATGAACGTGGCGGGCAAGCTCGGCATCCTCGACCATTTCGAGGAGATCTTCGACATCGTGGCGGCCGACCTCGTGCCGAAGCCCGAGGCGCGCACCTATGAACGTTTCCTCGACAAGCACGGCGTCGATCCCGCGAACGCCGCGATGTTCGAGGACCTCGCCAAGAACCTCGTGGTGCCGTCGGCGCTCGGCATGACGACCGTTCTGGTGCTGCCGCGCCATGTCGATCCATTCCGCGAAACGGACGAGCAGTCCGCGGTTGTGGCACCCTATATCCATCACACGACGACAGATCTCGCGCGCTTTCTCGCCGACATGCAGGCCGCGCTGCCCGTCCGGGCGTAGCGTCGTCCGGACCTTACGCGAAGCGCCTCGCCGCCGCGCCGTGGAGCGAGCGTAGCTCGCCGATGTCGAGGCCGACCGGCAGGCCGTCCAGCACCCGCCAGTGCCCCGCCACCATCACCCGGTCGGCCCTCGTCGCGCCACATAGCGCGAGCGCGGCGAGGGGATCGTGCGCGCCGGAGAAGCGCAGTTCGTCGAGCGTGAACAGCGCGAGGTCCGCCTGAAGGCCCGGCGCGATGCGCCCGATGTCGGCGCGGCCGAGGCAACGGGCGGAGCCTTCCGTCGCCCAGCGGAAGGCGTCGCGATGCGTGACGGCCGACGCCGACTTGTAGTGCAGCCGGTTGACCATCACCGCGTGCCGCACCCCTTCCATCAGGTTGGAACTGTCGTTCGAGGCCGAACCGTCGACTCCGAGCCCGACCGGCGCGCCCGCAGCCTCGAGTTCGCGCGTCCGGCAGAACCCCGAGGCCAGCACGGCGTTCGAGGTGGGACAGTGGCAGACGCCGACGCCGTGGCGTCCCAGCGTGTCGCACTCCTCGCAGGAGAAATGGATGCCATGCGCGAGCCAGGTGCGGGGCGTCATCCAGCCCACCTCCTCGAGCAGTTCGAGAGGCCGGCAGCCATAGGTCTGCAGGCAGAAGGCATCCTCGTCCTCGGTCTCGGCCAGATGGGTGTGCAACCGCGCATCGTGCCGTTCGGCGAGGCGGGAGCTCTCGGCCATCAGCCGCTTCGTCACCGAGAAGGGCGAGCAGGGCGCGAGCGCGACCTGGATCATCGCGCCGTCCGAGCGGTCGTGGTACCGGCCGAGCAGGCGCTCGCTGTCGGCGAGAATCTCGTCCTCGTCCTGGACGACGCTGTCGGGCGGTAGGCCGCCATCCTTCTTCGACAGGTTCATCGATCCGCGCGTGACCGTCATCCGCACGCCCAGTGCCTTTGCCTCCTCGACCTCGATGTCGATCGCACTCTCGAGGCCGCGCGGGAACAGGTAGTGATGATCCGCCGCCGTGGTGCAGCCGGACAGCAGCGACTCGACCAGGGCGAGCCGTACCGCGAGACGAAAGCTGTCGGGATCCAGTCGGCTCCAGATCGGGTAGAGCGCGACCAGCCACGGGAACAGCTCCCGGTTGATGGCGTCGGGATGGGCGCGCGTCAGTGTCTGGTAGAAATGGTGATGCGTGTTGACGAGCCCCGGCAGCACGACGTGCCGCGACGCGTCGAACACCACGTCTACGGGCGACGACGGCCCGGCACCCGCGGGGAGGAGTTCGACGATCCGCGCGCCGTCCACCACGATGCCGCCGGCCGCACCGTCGGCGAGGATGGCCAGGGGTCGCTTGATCCAGGTGCGCAAAAGGGTTGCTCCTTGCTGGCGCGTCGGTCAGTCGCTTACTCGGCCGCCGAGCGGCCCAGCGGATCGGGCAGGCTGTCTTGCGCGGGCGGCGCGTCGGCGCTGCCCTGGAACTCCATGGCGCCGATCCGCTCGCTGCGCTTCAGCACCTTGTCGGCGGAAATGACCACCTGCCCGACATCGTCCTGCGCCTGCCGGAAGTGCACATCCAGCTTGCCGACGCGGTCGCGCATGCGCCGGACGTCGTCCAGCAGCTTGCCCACCTCCGCCTGGATCTGGTGAGCCTGCTCACGCATGCGCGCGTCCCGCACGATCGCCTGCATCACCTGGATGGCCATCGTGAGCAGCGAGGGAGAGACGACCAGCACGCGCGCCTTGTGCGCGCGCTGCACCACGTCCTCGAAATGCTCCTGCAGGTCGGCAAACAGCGATTCGGCAGGGACGAACAGGACGGCGATGTCCTGCGTCTCGCCCGGCAGCAGATATTTCTCGGCGATGTCGCGGATATGCAGGCCCACATCGGCGCGGATGCGGGTTGCAGCCAGTCGGCGATCATCGTCGCCCTTGGCTTCGCGGAAAGCCGTGAAGCCCTCCAGCGGGAACTTGGCGTCGACCACCAGCGGCCGCTCATCGCCCGGCAGGTGGATGACACAGTCCGGCCGCCGGCCGTTCGAGAGCGTTGCCTGGAAGGTATAGGCGTTGGAGGGCAGCGCGTCGCGGACGATCGCCTCCATCCGGCCCTGGCCGAAGGCGCCGCGTGCCTGCTTGTTTGAGAGCACGTCCTTCAGCGTCAGCACCTGGCCGGTGAGGTCGGTGAGGCGCTGCTGCGCCGCGTCGATCACGGCCAGCCGCTCGTTGAGCCGCGAGAGGTTCTCCACCGTCTGCTTGACGTTCTGCTGCAGGCCGTCGCCGACGCGCGCCTGCAGCGTGTCGAGCCGTTCGGCGAACAGGCGGACGAGATCGGCCTGCCGCGCGCCGAAGACTTCGTTGAGCGTCTGCACCCGTCCTGTCATCTCCGACTGGATGCGGGCCACCTCGGCCATTTTTTCGTCCAGCTCGCGCTGCCGCTCCGCCGCAGCCGCGGCTTCCAGCGAGCGCTCGCGCGCGGCACGGTGAAACGAGATCGCCAGCAGGAGCAGGCCGAGCACCGCCAGCGCGAGCAGTCCGAGAACGGACTCGCCCCACGACACGGCGTGATCGGCGATGACAAAGACGGTGCGATCCATTCCGTCACTCTAGCCGCGATTCGGTTGGCGGGCGAGAACGGAAGCGGAACGATTGACCAGCCTGCGACGAGTGATTATGTCCTCCTCGCCATGTCCATCCGTCCGATCCTCATCCTGCCCGACCCCAAGCTGCGCCTCGTCTCCGACCCGGTGGCGAAAGTGACGTCCGACCTGTCGCCGCTGATCGACGACATGTTCGAGACCATGTACGACGCGCCGGGCATCGGGCTCGCCGCCATCCAGGTCGGCGTGCCGCAGCGCATCGTAACGATCGACACGGCTCGAAACGACGAGCCGCGAAAGCCGATCGCGCTGATCAACCCCGAGATCCTCTGGTCGTCCGACGAACTGTCGAGCTACGAGGAGGGGTGCCTCTCGATCCCCGAGTTCTACGAGGAGGTCGAGCGTCCGGCCAGGGTGCGTGTCCGCTTCACCGACCGCGACGGCTCCGCCTGCGAAATGGAAGCCGAGGGCCTCCTCGCGACGTGCCTCCAGCACGAGATCGACCATCTGGAGGGCAAGCTCTTCATCGACCACATCTCGCGCCTGAAGCGCGAGCGCGTCGTCAAGAAGTTCACCAAGGCGGCCCGGCGCGACGGGGCGTGAGCGCCCTACTCGCCCTGTCCTGACCCTCGCCGCGGAGAGTCCTGCATGGCGCTGCGCGTCGTCTTCATGGGAACCCCAGACTTCGCGGTGCCGACGCTCTCGGCGATCGTCGGGCATGGCCACGACGTGGTCGCCGCCTACACCCGCGCCCCCGCCAAGGCGGGCCGCGGCATGGAGGAGCGACGCTCGCCCGTGCACGAGGCGGCGTCACGCTTCGGCATTCCGGTGCACACACCGTCGACGCTGCGCGGCGACGAGCCGGCGTCCGCCTTCGCCGCCCATGACTGCGACGTGGCCGTCGTCGTGGCCTACGGGATGATCCTGCCGGAGAGCATCCTGTCGATCCCTCGCCTGGGCTGCCTCAACCTGCATGCCTCGCTCCTGCCTCGGTGGCGCGGCGCGGCGCCGATCCAGCGCGCCATCATGGCCGGCGACGCCGAGACGGGCGTCGCGGTGATGCAGATGGAGAAGGGGCTGGACACAGGCCCCGTGGCCATGGTGGAGCGCGTCGCCATCACGCCGGCCATGACCGCCGGCGAGCTTCATGATCGTCTCGCGGGACTGGGCGCCGACCTCATGGCGCGGGCGCTGGCGGCACTGTCGCGCGGCGGGCTGACGTTCCGGGCGCAGCCGGACGACGGCGTCACCTATGCCGCCAAGATTGCCAACGACGATGCGCGGATCGACTGGTCGAAGCCGGCCGGCGCCGTCAACGACCTCGTGCGCGGCCTTTCACCCTTTCCCGGCGCGTTCACGACCATCGACCTCGGCAAAGGCCCCGAGCGCCTGAAGGTGCTCCGCGCGGAGCCGGCGGCGGGCGCGGGACACCCCGGCATCACGCTGGACGGCGCGCTGACGGTGGCGTGCGGCGAGGGCGCCGTCCGGCTGCTGCAGGTGCAGCGCAGCGGCTCGAAGGCGATGACGGCCGCCGATTTCCTGCGCGGGGTGCCCGTGCCGGCGGGAACGAGGCTCGGCTGATGCCGCGCTTCAAGCTCGTCATCGAGTATGACGGGACCCCGTTCGTCGGCTGGCAGTTCCAGGCCAACGGCCTGTCGGTGCAGGGCAGCATCGAGGAGGCGATCGCCCGCTTCAGCGGCGAGCGCGTGCGTATCCAGGGCGCCGGGCGCACCGACACGGGCGTCCACGCCACCCACCAGGTGGCGCATGTCGACCTGGCGAGGGACTGGCGAACGGACACGGTCCGCGACGCGCTCAACGCCCACCTGAAGCCGGCCCCCGTCGCAGTGCTGGCGGTGTCCCGCGTCGACGACGGGTTCAACGCCCGCACCTCGGCCGTGAAGCGCCATTACATCTACCGCATCGTCACCCGCAGGGCGCCGCTCGCGCTGGACGTGAACCGGGCCTGGCACGTGAAGTGGACGCTGGATGCGACGTCGATGCACGACGCGGCGCAGGTTCTCGTCGGCAAGCACGACTTCACGACCTTCCGCGCCGCAGAGTGCCAGTCCGCGAGCCCCGTGAAGACGCTGGACCGACTGGATGTGGAGCGAATCGGCGACGAGGTGCGCGTCTTTGCGTCGGCGCGCTCGTTCCTGCACCATCAGGTGCGATCATTCGTCGGCTGCCTGCAGCAGGTGGGGAGCGGGCGCTGGACGCGACAGGATCTGCAGGACGCGCTGGACGCACGCGACCGAAGCCGCTGCGCTCCGCTGGCGCCGCCCTGCGGGCTCTATCTGTCCGGCGTCGACTACGCCGCCGAGACGGTGGCCGATGCCAACGCGGCGAACGCGCCGTAGAGCGCGAGATCGGCCGCCGCGATCATCGCGGCGAGGCTGCCGGAGACGCCAAGCGCAGCCTTGGCCAGGAACCATCTACGTCGGAAAACGATGACGGCGAAAGCGACGACGAAGAGGGTGGACAGCGCGTAGCTTGCCATCCCGGTCACGTACATCGCGGTCGGAAAGGCGAGGATCGCCGAGGCGAACACCGCAGACCAGTTGTAGGCGATGACGAACCGCACGTAGCGATGGCCGAGGTTCAGCCTGCGCACCACCGCGATCATCAGGATCGGAAACGCGATCCACGCCATCCCCGCCAGGACCAGCCTGACCGTCACAAGGCCGGCGTCGGCGAAGAGGCCTTGCTCGAGAGGGAGCCCGAGCCGCAGCCGATCGGCCGCAAGCGCGGTCACGAAGGCGGGCGCCGTCAGAACGACCGCGCCGAAGGAGCGCCAGAAGGCCTCGACTGAAACCGGGAAACGGTACAGCCCGTCGGCATCGCGATTGAGCAACTGCATCGAACCCGAGAGCGACCGACCGACTTCATCTGCTGACAGCATCCTCGCCTCCGCCATCGCCGATAGGCAATGAACTAGGAGACATCATACTTTCGTCTAGGGGCAACGGGTCCGGGCGGCGATCCCGCTGCCGGCCGGCAGAGGGGCCGGTCGGTGAGGCACGGCGCGGACCGAGCCGGCGGCGGCGCAGAGGGCGAGGGCGTCAGTCGGCCGACATCGACGCGAAGTACTGCTCGACGACGCTGCGGTAGATCTCCGTCAGCTGCCGGATGTCCGTCACGCTGGCGCACTCGTCGATCTGGTGCATAGTCTGGCCGACCAGGCCGAACTCCAGGACCTGGCAGTGGTCCTTGATGAAGCGGGCATCCGACGTTCCGCCCGTGGTCGAAAGGCGCGGCCGCCGCCCCGTTGCCCGTTCCACGGCATCGACCATGAACGCCACGAACGGCCCCGGCTCGCTCAGAAAGGCCGCCGCGTTCGTCGGATCGAAGGTCACGGACCACCGCAGCCCGGCCGGTGCTGCCGCGGCAAGGCGCGCGCGAAGCGCGTCGGCAAGCGTCGCGGGCGTCCACAGGTCGTTGAAGCGGACGTTGAAGACCGCCCGGGCGGTAGCGGGGATGACGTTGGTCGCCGCGTTGCCGACGTCCACGGTTGTCACCTCGAGGTTCGACGGGTCGAAATGCGACGTACCCCCGTCCAGCGGGGTCGCCTTCAGCGCCGCCAGCAGCGAAACCAGTCCCGGGATCGGGTTGTCGGCCAGTTGCGGATAGGCGACGTGCCCCTGCATGCCCTCCACGACGATGCGTCCGGTCAGCGAGCCGCGCCGGCCGATCTTGATCATGTCGCCCAGCGCATCGGGATTTGTCGGTTCTCCGAGAATGCAGTGGTCGAGGCGTTCGCCGCGCGCCTTGGCCCAGTCGAGCAGTTTGATCGTGCCGTTGACGGCCGGTCCCTCCTCGTCGCCCGTAATCAGGAACGCGATGGACCCGCGCGGCGGCCTGCCGCCATGCGCCCGGCAATAGGCGATCGCCGCCGCGACCGACGCGGCCACGCCGCCCTTCATGTCAACTGCGCCGCGGCCGTAGAGCATGTCCCCGACGATCGCGCCGGCGAAAGGCCCGTGCGTCCAGCGCGTCTCGTCGCCCGGCGGCACCACGTCCGTATGCCCGGCAAAGACGAGGGCCGGAGCGCCCTCGCCAATCCGGGCATAGAGGTTCTCGATGTCCGGAGTGCCCGGCTGCGAGAACACCGGCCGGTGCACCTCGAAACCCGCGCCCGCGAGCACGTTCGCGAGCAGCGCGATGGCGCCGCCGTCCGCCGGCGTGACGGACGGGCAGCGAACCAGCGCCTGCGTCAGCGCGACGGCATCGGTGGGATCGAGTGTCATCAGAACGCCTTCGGCAGACCGGCCTCAGTCGCGCAGCAGCTCGTTGATGGCCGTCTTCGAGCGCGTCTGCGCGTCGACGCGCTTGACGATGACGGCGCAGTAAAGGGACGGGCCGGGCTCGCCGTTCGGCAGGGGCTTGCCGGGCAGGCTGCCCGACACCACCACGGAATAGGGCGGCACCTTGCCCATGTGGACCTCGCCGGTCGCGCGGTCGACGATCTTGGTCGAGGCGCCGAT
>JAIYAB010000413.1 GCA_027489275.1 Hyphomicrobiales bacterium | reverse complement strand
GACGCGGGTATGGGCAACACCACTGCGACGCCACGCACAGCCAAAAACGACCGGGCGGCACAAAAGGTGCTCCCCCAACGACCCGCCTTCTCCGCTCCGGCTTTGCTGGTCGCCGCCTTGGGGCTTGGGGGGGGGGGAGGGAGATGATGTTGAAGCCGCTGTCGATAGAGCGGACTCGCCGACAGCGCCGGCCAAGATTTTGGGCTTTGAGACTATGCGGACTGTCAAGCGCCTTGCCAAAGCCGCCACCCTTAGCGCCAGCGACAGTCGCCCCGCCCCTCACAACCCCCGGTCCATTGTGCCCCGCCCCTCGGCTCGCTCACACTTCTGCCATTTCAGGCAGGAGTTTCAGCATGGTCGTTTGGCGGGGAGCGGTGCTGCGGGTTGCCGTGGCGGCGGGGGTCTTGGCCGGGGCCGGAGGAACGGCGTCGGCGATGGAGTTGCGGCTGGCGGGGTCGACGCTCGTCCTGTCGGGCTCGCTCGGCTGGGGCGCCCACCATGATTTCAAGGCGATGGTCGACGGGTTGCCGAAGGGCGCGGTGCGCGTGGTGGCGCTCGACAGCGGGGGCGGGAGCGTCGAGGCGGCGCAGGAGATCGGACGCCGCATCCGCAAGGAGGGGTGGGCCACGCTCGTTGACGCGCGCCGCGGCCGCTGCTCCAGCGCCTGCACGGCCATCTTCGCGGCCGGATCGAGCCGGCACTATGTCGGCGCGGACGGGATCGCGGACGGGGTCGTCGATCCCCGCAACGCCCGCGGCCTCGGCTATCACGAGGGCGGGTCGGCCGATTCGCGGCAGCCGCACAGATACAGCGGCGGGGCCACCGCCCACATGATCGCCCTGTACTACGAGTTCGGCTCGCGCGAGGCGGCTTCGATCGTGACGAAGGCGCCGCCCAACATGATGTATGTGATCTCCGGGCGGACCGCGCTGGAGAAGCGGATCGCGACGAGCCTGTCGCCGCCCTGACCGCCGCCGGGCCGGCCTCCGCGCCGGCCGTCGGCTTTCAGCCGGCCTTGCCCGCCGCCGCTTCCTCGGCGGCCGTCTCGGCGGCGTCCACCGTCTTCAGCGCTTCGGGGTGGGGCATTGAGATGATGTTGTAGCCGCTGTCGACATAGTGGATCTCGCCGGTGACGCCGGAGGAGAGGTCTGACAGCAGGTAGAGGGCCGAACCGCCGATCTCGTCGATGGAGGCGGTGCGACGCAGCGGGGCGTGGCGCTTCTGGAAGTTGTACATGAGGCGCGCGTCGGCGATGCCGGCGCCGGCCAGGGTGCGCACCGGGCCGGGCGACAGCGCGTTCACGCGGATGCCGGCGGGGCCGAAGTCGTTGGCGAGGTAGCGTACGCTGGCTTCCAGCGCGGCCTTGGCGACGCCCATCACGTTGTAGTTGGGCATCACGCGCGTCGAGCCGCCATAGGTGAGCGTGACGAGCGATCCGCCCTCGCCCATCAGCGCGGCGGCGCGCTTCGCGATCTCGGTGAAGGAGAAGCAGGAGATCACCATGGTGCGGGAGAAATTCTCGCGCGTGGTGTCGGCGTAGCGGCCCTTGAGCTCGTTCTTGTCGGAGAAGCCGATGGCATGGACGAGGAAATCGAGCCCGCCCCATTCGGCCTGCAGCGCCGCGAACACGGCATCGACCGAGGCGAGGTCCTCGACGTCGCAGGGCAGCACCAGCGAGGAGCCGACGCTGGTCGCCAGCGGCTCGACACGCTTGCGCAGCGCGTCGCCCTGGTAGGTGAAGGCGAGCGTCGCGCCCTGTGCCGCGAGCGTCTTCGCGATGCCCCAGGCGATCGAGTGGTCATTGGCCACGCCCATGATCAGGCCGCGGCGGCCCTTCATAAGGCTGCCCTGCGGCGGGCGGCCTTCGGTCGGGGAGGTCATCCCGGCAACTCCTAGCTTGGATCCGGGACGCCTCAGGCGTCGAGGCGCTTCATCACGATGGTGGCGTTCGTCCCGCCGAAGCCGAACGAGTTGGACAGCACCGCGCCGATGCGGGCGTCGTCGAGGCGCTTGCGCACGATCGGCATGTCCGCGAACTGCGGGTCCAACTCCTCGATGTTGGCGCTCTCGCAGATGAAGCCGTTGTTCATCATCAGCAGCGAGTAGATCGCCTCCTGCACGCCGGTCGCGCCGAGCGAGTGGCCGGTCAGCGACTTCGTCGCCGAAATCGGCGGGCACTTGTCGCCGACGCCGAAGACGGTGCGGATCGCCTCGATCTCCTTCTGGTCGCCGACGGGGGTCGAGGTGGCGTGCGGGTTGATGTAGTCGATCGGGCCCTTGTACGTCGCCAGCGCCTGCCGCATGCAGCGGATGGCGCCCTCGCCCGAGGGGGCGACCATGTCGTAGCCGTCCGACGTCGCGCCGTAGCCGACGATTTCGCCATAGATGCGCGCGCCGCGCGCCTTGGCGTGCTCCAGTTCCTCGAGCACGAGGACGCCCGCGCCGCCGGCAATCACGAAGCCGTCGCGGTTGCGGTCATAGGCGCGCGAGGCGGTCCTCGGCGTGTCGTTGTACTTGGTCGACATCGCGCCCATGGCGTCGAACAGTACGGAGAGCGACCAGTCGAGCTCCTCGCAGCCGCCGGCGAACATGACGTCCTGCTTGCCGTACTGGATCATCTCGTAGGCGTTGCCGATGCAGTGGTTCGACGTCGCGCAGGCCGAGGAGATCGAGTAGTTCACGCCCTTGATCTTGAACCACGTCGCCAGCGTCGCCGAAGCGGTCGAGGACATGGCCTTGGGCACGGCGAAGGGGCCGACGCGCTTGGGGCCCTTCTCGCGCGCGATGTCGGCGGCCTCGACGATGGTGCGCGCGGACGGGCCGCCCGAACCCATGATGATGCCGGTGCGCTCGTTGGAGATGTCGCCCTCGGCGAGGCCCGAATCGCGGATCGCCTCGTCCATGGCCACGTGGTTCCACGCCGTTCCGGTCGCGTGGAAGCGCATGGCGCGGCGGTCGACCACCTCGGAGGGGTCGAGCGTCGGCGCGCCGTGGACCTGGCAGCGGAAGCCGAGCTCGGCGTAGCGATCCGCCTTGACGATGCCCGAGCGGGCGTCATGCAGGGAGGCGAGTACCTCCTGCGTGTTGTTTCCGATCGACGAGACGATGCCCATGCCGGTGACGACGACGCGCCTCATGGTTCCCGCTCTCCCTTACTGGTGCCGCCGCAGCCCACGGGGCCGACGTTCAATGATGCCCTGGGATCAAGGCGCTGGTCAGGCCGTCTCGGTCTTGAAGAGGCCGACGCGAAGGTCCTTCGCGTCGTAGATCCGGCGCCCGTCCGCCTCGAGCCAGCCGTCGGCGATGCCGAGCACGAGCTTGGAGCGGAACACCCGCTTGAGGTCGACGCCGTAGACCACCTGCTTCACGCTCGGCAGAACCTGGTCGGCGAACTTGACCTCCCCGACGCCGAGCGCGCGGCCGCGGCCTTCCGCGCCGAGCCAGCCGAGATAGAAGCCGCAGAGCTGCCACAGCGCGTCGAGGCCGAGACAGCCCGGCATGACCGGGTCGTTCTTGAAGTGGCAGGGGAAGAACCACAGGTCCGGCCGGATGGCGAGCTCGGCCCGGATGAAGCCCTTGCCGTTCGGCCCGCCGGTCGCGCTGACCTCGGCGATCCGGTCGAACATCAACATGGGCGGCAGGGGAAGCTGCGCATTGCCGGGACCGAACATCTCGCCGCGACCGCAGGCCAGGAGGTCTTCGTATTCGTAGCTCGATCGCTGCTGCATGACCCCGTGGGGCTCCGTCGTCCGATTGGGCACACCGCCGCCGGCGCGAGCGCGGTCGACGTTCGCGCGTGTCCTAACACAGCGCTGCCAGCGCCGAAAGCCGCAACGACGCCCGGACCGGTGCCCGCGTCAGCATTAGCCCGGGTTGCGGGAGGGGGTCCCGATCCCTATGATAAGGACAACCGTCGTCGACAGTTTCGGGTGTAATGTCGTCCCATCACAACGCCGCGTCCGGACCGGATCGCTTGGGCTCACGCGCGTGGCCCGAGCAGAGCGGCTGTCCGTTCCACGATCTCCGCCGCCGGTTGAGGCAGGTCGGGCTTCGGCCCACGCGCCAGCGCGTCGGCCTCGGCTGGCTGCTCTTCGCCAAGGGCGACCGGCATGTCACCGCCGAATTGCTCTTCGAGGAGGCGGCGAAGGCGCGCGTTCCGGTCTCCCTCGCCACGATCTACAACACCCTGCACCAGTTCACCCAGGCGGGCCTGCTGCGCGAGGTGGCCGTCGACGGCGCGAAGACCTACTTCGACACGAATGTCGGCAACCACCACCACTTCTTCATCGAAGGAGAGAACGTGCTGGTCGACATTCCCGACGGTCAGGTAGCCGTCGCCACATTGCCGCGCGCGCCGGACGGCATGGAGATCGCCCGCGTCGACGTGGTCGTCCGCCTGCGCCCGCGCCGCTGACGGCGCCGCGGCGGCTGCGGACTTACTCCACCTTTTCGTTGGGATAGACGCCCCACAGCTTGTCCTGGGGGATGAAACCGTCGAACCCCGTGCCGTTGATGCGGCACCACGTCCCGTCGCAGGACTTGACCGAGGCGAGCACGCCGGGCTGGAGCTGCGCCTCGACATCCGACTTGGCATTCGCCTTCTGGAACAGCGGCAGAGCGCCGTCCTTGGTCCACGGCGAGACGAGCGCCGTCCGCCGGCCGGACAGGAGGCTGTGCAGCACCCAGCCCTCGGCGCCCTCGGCATCGCGGATGCGACGCCAGGTCTCGAACTCGGCCGTGATCTCGACGGGCAGACCGGAGCGCTGGAACACCCAGCTCGTGCGGTGCTCTTTCGACGGCCCCTCGCGCAGGTTGACCCGGTCGGCCTTCAGGCTGACGAAGCGGGGAATCGGGAGCTTCGACACCGTGCCGACGGACAGCGCTTCAGCGGCGCCAGCACCGCCGGCCGGGACCATGGCCATCATCGCCAGCGCCGCCGCCATGACCGCTCCACGGACGCCGACGCGTTGGCCCGGCGCGGCTGGAGCGGGTGACGTGACGGTCGGCGGTCGAAGCATGATGTCCACGTCCTTGGCTCTCGTCCGAAGGGTGTGTCGTGCGGCCGTTGTGTTTGCCCCGGGCCCTCGCTAGAGAGGTCAGGGACGCCGGGCGGCTGCCGTATCGCTCACCCGTTCTGGCGTCGTCACGGTTAACGCTCGGTGAAGGGGCCTGGCAAGGTACCGCGTCATCCGATCTCATGCGCTGGGGGTAGGCCGGTGATGAACAGGAAGAAGCCTCTCGTCGTGGTGACGCGCCGGTTGCCCGACGTCGTCGAGACCCGCATGCGCGAACTCTTCGACGCGCGGCTCAACGTCGACGACCACCCGATGTCCCAGGCCGAACTGATCGATGCCGTGCAGGCGGCCGATGTCCTGGTTCCGACCGTCACGGACAAGATCGATGCCTCCCTGCTCGCCCAGGCCGGCGAGAAGCTCAAGCTGATCGCCAATTTTGGCAACGGCGTGGACAACATCGACGTCCAGACCGCGCTGTCGCGGGGCATCACGGTCACGAATACGCCGGGCGTCCTCACCGAGGACACGGCCGACATGACCATGGCGCTGATCCTGGCCGTGGCTCGGCGGATCGCGGAGGGCGCGCGCGTCATCCCCGACGAGACATGGAACGGCTGGTCGCCGACATGGATGCTCGGCCACCGCATCACCGGCAAGCGTCTCGGCATCGTCGGCATGGGCCGCATCGGCCAGGCGCTGGCGCGACGCGCCAAGGCTTTCGGGCTCCAGGTGCATTACCACAACCGACGGCGGGTCTCCCCGGCCATCGAAGAAAGTCTGGAGGCCACCTACTGGGATTCGCTGGACCAGATGCTGGCCCGCATGGACATCGTGTCCGTCAACTGCCCGCACACGCCGGCGACCTACCACCTGCTCTCGGCCCGTCGTCTGAAGCTGCTGAAGCGCGAGGCCATCGTGGTCAACACGGCGCGCGGCGAGATCATCGACGAGAACGCGCTGACGCGCATGCTGGAGGCCGGCGAGATCGGCGGAG
Source organism: Hyphomicrobiales bacterium (assembly GCA_027489275.1). Taxonomy (GTDB): domain Bacteria; phylum Pseudomonadota; class Alphaproteobacteria; order Rhizobiales; family Beijerinckiaceae; genus Alsobacter. The sequence continues at coordinate 707 of JAIYAB010000413.1, read as the reverse complement.
CGGGGCTCGACGTGTTCGAGCACGAGCCTGCGATTTCGCCCCGCCTGCTCAAGCTCGCCCGCCAGCACAGGGTCGTCGTGCTGCCCCACATGGGCTCGGCAACGAATGAAGGCCGCATCGACATGGGCGAGAAGGTCATCGTCAATATCAAGACCTTCATGGACGGTCACCGTCCGCCGGACCGCGTCCTGCCGTCCATGCTCTGAGATGCTCGACCACGTCAGCATCGGCGTCGCCGACATCGCGCGGGCGGCGGCGTTCTATGATCGCGTGATGGCTGCCCTGGGCATAGCGAAGGTGGGGCAGGACGCGGACTGGGCTGGGTATGGCCTGCGGTGCGACCCCGGTCATCCCGATCGGTCCTACCTCTCGCTGCGGCGGTCCGACCGGACCCTCGCCGGTAGCGCCGTGCACTACGCCTTCAAGGCGCCGACTCGCGCGGCTGTCGACGCCTTCTGGCGGGACGGGCTGGCGGCGGGCGGGACGGACGACGGTCTGCCCGGCCTGCGCGCGCACTACCATCCGCGCTACTATGCGGCCTTTCTGATCGATCCGGACGGAAACCGGATCGAGGCCGTGTGCCACACGGCCTGATCGCGGCGCGGGTGGCCTACAGTCCTTCGAAGAGCGCCGTCGAGAGGTAGCGCTCGGCGAAGGACGGGATGATGATGACGATCGCCTTGCCCTCGGCCTCGGGCCGCGCGCCG
>JAIYAB010000209.1 GCA_027489275.1 Hyphomicrobiales bacterium | reverse complement strand
CCACCAGCGCGGCAACGACCTGGCCCGCGAAGATGGCCAGCGGGAAGTTCCACGGGCTGATGCAGACGAACACGCCGCGCCCCCGGTGCAGGAGCCGGTTGTCCTCGCCCGTGGGGCCCGGCAGCACCTCGCCCTCGCCGAAGAGATCGCGGGCCTGCGCCGCATAGTAGCGCAGGAAATCGACCGCCTCGCGCAGCTCGGCCAGCGAATCGTCGAGGGTCTTGCCGGCCTCCGACTGCATCAGCGCGATGAGGCGGCCGCGTCGCGCCTCCAGCAGGTCGGCCGCCCGCAGAAGGGCGTCCGCGCGGGTGCCTGCCGGGGTGCGTTCCCAGGCGCGGAAGCCCTTGCGCGCCGCGTCCATCGCCGCGTCCGCGGTCGCCGTGTCGGCCTCGACGACCGTTCCGACGGCGTGTCCGTCGGAGGGCGCCAGAACCGGCCGCCCGGCCCCCTTGCGGAAGATGCCGTCGACGAGCGGGCCGGCCGAGGGCGGCGGCAGCAGGCCGGCCGAGACGTCGGTGAGCAGGGCGGCCAGGGCGGGCTCGTGGCCAAGCTCCACGCCCGCCGAATTGCGCCGGCCCGCGCCGTAAAGGGCGGCGGGCAGCGGCACTTTCGGGTGCGCCGCCGCGTCGGGGCGGCCGACGATGTCGGCGGGCCGCTTCAGCAGCGCCTCGACGGGCACCGAGGCATCGGCGGCCACGGACACGAAGGACGAGTTCGCGCCGTTCTCCAGCAGGCGGCGGACGAGATAGGCGAGGAGGTCGCGATGGCCCCCTACCGGGGCGTAGGTACGGCAGGCGATGGCCGGGTCGTCCTCGAGCAGCCGCTCGTAGAGCGCGTCGCCCATCCCGTGCAGGCGCTGGAACTCGTAGCCCTCGGTTCCGCCCGCCCGCTCGAGGATGGTGGCCACGGTCAGGGCATTGTGGGTGGCGAACTGCGGATAGAGCCGGGGGCGGGCGGCGAGCAGCCGTTCGGCGCAGGCCACGTAGTTGAGATCGGTCATCGCCTTGCGGGTGAACACCGGATAGCCGTCCAGCCCGCGCTCCTGCGCGCGCTTCACCTCGGTGTCCCAGTAGGCGCCCTTGACGAGCCGCACCATGAGACGGCGGTCGTGCTCCGCCGCCAGCGCCGCGATCCAGTCGATCACCGCGGCGGCGCGCTTCTGGTAGGCTTGGATGGCGAGGCCGAAGCCGTCCCAGCCGGTGAGCGAGGGTTCGGCCAGCACGGCGGCCACGACGTCGAGCGAGAGTTCGAGCCGATCGGCTTCCTCGGCGTCCACCGTGAAGTTGAGGTCGTAGCCCTTGGCCTTGCGGGCGAGGTCGATCACGACGGGGACCAATTCGCGCATCACGCGCTCGCGCGACAGGGCCTCGTAGCGCGGGTGCAGCGCCGAGAGCTTGACGGAGATGCCAGGGCGGTCGGGCAGCGCGTCGTTGCCGGCGGCCTTGCCGATGGCGTCGATGGCGTCCGCATAGGACCGCGCGTAGCGCTCGGCGTCCTCGCGGGTGCGCGCGCCCTCGCCGAGCATGTCGAACGAGTAGCGGAACAGCCGGCCGCTGCCGGAGCGCGCGCGCTCCAGGGCTTCCCCGATCGACTGGCCGAGCACGAAGTGGCTGCCGAGCACGCGCATGGCCTGCCGGGTCGCGGTGCGGACCGCGGGCAGGCCGATGCGCTTGGCGAGCGAGCCCAGAATACCCTCGGGCGTCTCGCCGGGCTGGATGATGCGCGCCGTGACGCCGAGCGCCCAGGCGGAGGCCGATACGAGGAAGGCGTCGGAGCGCGTCTCGTGGCGGGCGAAGTCGCCCTGCCCGAGCTTGTCCTCGATCAGGCTGTCGGCGGTCGCCGCATCGGGCACGCGCAGCAGCGCCTCGGCGAGCACCATCAGCGCCAGCCCTTCCCGCGTGGACAACGAATACTCCCGCAGCAGCTCCTCGACGCCGCCGAGGCCGCCGGCCCGGGAGCGGATCGCCTCGACCAGCGAGCGGCCGCGGGCGTCGATGCGGGCCTCGCGGTCCGGCGACAGGGTCGCGGAGGCGAGCAGGACGCGCGCGATCTCCCTGTCCGGCGCGGCGTAGGGGGCTCGGAATGGCGCGGGCATGGCGGGGGCTCCGTGGCTCGACGCGGCTGGAGACAGGCCAGCACGGTCTTGACTATTCGCATCATATCAGCCCCATGATGGCGTTTCGATGGGCAATCAGGCCCTGTCGGCAGTGACTATCGCGCCATAACCCCGCTTCCTTGGTGTTTCAATGACGGACCTCGACCGCCTCGACCGCAAGATCCTTGCCCTGCTCCAGGAGGACGGCCGCATCACGACCGTGGACCTTGCCGAGCGGGTCGGCCTGTCGCCCACGGCGACGAGCGAGCGGACGAAGCGCCTGCTGCGCGACGGCTACGTGACCGGCTTCCGGGCGACGCTCGATCCGCACCGCCTCGGTCGGGGACTTCTGGTGTTCGTGGAAGTGAGCCTCGACAAGACCACGCCGGACGTGTTCGAGCGCTTCGCGGCGGCGATCCGCCGGTCGCCGGAGGTGCTGGAGTGCCACATGGTGGCCGGCGGTTTCGACTACCTCATCAAGACCCGGGTGGCGGACATGGCCGCCTATCGCCGCTTCCTCGGCGACATCCTGCTCTCGCTCCCCGGCGTCAAGGAGAGCCGCACCTATGCGGTGATGGAGGAGGTGAAGTCGGACGGGTTGTTGCCTGTGTGAAGACAGGGCGGGGACAAAAAAGGCCCCCGCGTCCTTTCGGACGGGGGGCCTTCGGAACGAGGTCCCCTCCGCGGGGAGCCCCACTACTCATTCGGCCGGCTTGGCCTCGATCCCGGACAGGGGCTTCGCCTGGTCGCGGGTCTTCCACAGGGAGTAGAAGACGCCGACGGCGAGGATCGCGAAGGTCGTGCCGAGCGAGATCGCCGGCGGAACCTTGGCAATGCCGAGCATGTCGGCGACGATG
>JAIYAB010000442.1 GCA_027489275.1 Hyphomicrobiales bacterium | reverse complement strand
CGGAGGAGGGCACCCGCGCCGTCTTCGGCGGGTCGAACCCGGCGGCCGTGCTCTACATGAAGAAGGACTTCATCGACCGCAATCCCAACACCACGCAGGCCCTGGTGAACGCGCTCTACAAGGCGCTGAAGTGGATCGAGAAATCCTCGCCCGAGGAGATCGCCGCGGCCGTGCCGGAGGAGTTCACGCTGGGCGACAGGGCGCTCTACACACTGGCGGTGAAGAACTCCAAGCCCACCTACTCCGTCACCGGCATCGTCCCGGCCGACGGCATGAAAAGCACCAATGACATGCTGGTGAAGTTCGACAGCGAGCTGAAGGGTACCTCGGTCGACCTGTCGAAGACCTTCGACGACCGCTTCGTGAAGAAGGCCGCCTCGACCCACTGAGCGAGACGGCGTCCGCTCCCCGTCCCGCCCGCTCGCCGTCGGGCCGCGCGGGACGGCCGGGCGCGGCGGCTAGACGAAGGCTGAAAACGGGTTGCCGCTCGTCACCAGTTCGATGGAGGCGGCGAGCTGGTCCGCAGAGAAGGGCTTGGCGAGGACGACAGGCAGGCCCGCCTCCTCGAAGCGCGTGATGTTGGCGCGCTTGCGCTCCTCGTCGGCCATCAGGATGAAGGGGATGGAGTTCCACTCCTCCCGGCCCGTGAGGATGCGCCACAGGTCGAAGCCGGTGAGCGGGTGGGTGTCGTACTCGCTGAGCACCAGCGAGAACTTGACCGCTTCGAGCTGGGTGAGCGTGTGGCGCAGGCTCGTCGACGTCTGGACGTCCTTCAGCCCGATCTGGCCGAGGCGCTCCGCCACAATGCGCGCCATCACGTTGTTCGCGTCGACGACGAGGACTGGACCGGTGATCTGCATGTGTCGCGCGAAACGAGAAGTGGGACCCGTTGGAAGAGGCGGGATCATGCACGGCCCGCGTTAACGTCCCCACCCACGCGCAAAAGTTGTGCAAATGAATTTGCATATACTTTTGGCCGCATCACGATCCGTGATGGGTCGCATCAGCACGTCCGGCTTGTGAGGACGCCGCGGCCCGGGCCAAGCTCGCGGGTCAGGGCCCTCCCGCCCGCAAGGTTCTGCGCATGAACATTCTGTCCATCCAGTCCCACGTGGCCTTCGGCCATGTCGGCAATTCCTCGGCCGTCTTCCCGATGCAGCGGCTCGGCTGCGAGGTGTGGCCCATACACACCGTGCAGTTCTCCAACCACACAGGCTACGGCCAGTGGACGGGGCGGGTCTTCGACGGGCCGATGATCGAGGAACTGGTGGACGGCATCGCGGCGCGCGGAGTGCTGGCGCGCTGCGACGGCGTGCTTTCTGGCTACATGGGCTCGGCCGACATCGGCAACGCCATCCTGTCGACGGTCGCGCGCGTGCGCGCCGCCAATCCCGCTGCCGTGTGGTGCTGCGATCCTGTGATCGGCGACGTCGGCCGCGGCGTGTTCGTGCGCCCGGGCATCCCGGAGTTCATGCGCGACCAGGCCGTGCCCGCCGCCGACATCATCACGCCGAACCAGTTCGAGCTGGAGTTCCTCTCGGGGCAGGCCTGCGCCTCGCTGGCCGACATCCGGGCCGCCGTGCGGCGCGTCCACGCCATGGGGCCGAAGGTGATCCTCGTGACCTCGCTCATCGTCGGCGATACGCCCGGCGACGCGATCGACATGCTGGCCTCGGACGGGACGTCGCTGTGGCGCGTGCGCACGCCGCGGCTGGACCTCGGCGTCAACGGGGCGGGCGACGCGGTTGCGGCTCTGTTCTTCGTCCACTGGTTGCGGACCCGATCCGCCGCGGAGGCGCTCGGCGCGGCCGCGGCGTCGATCTACGGGCTGTTGCGTCGCACCGCCGAGGCGGGATCGCGGGAAATCCTCACTGTTGCCGCGCAGGACGAGTTCGTCGCGCCGTCGCGGCGCTTCGCGGTCGAGGAAGTGTGAGCCGGCGCTGCGCGGGCGGGAGCGACAGCGTCAGGCGAAGCGGTCGACCTGGGTGCCGAGGCCGGGCGGCTTGGCCGCGGCCCGCGGCTGCTCGACCTGCCGCGCTTCTTCCACCAGCTCCTTGCGCTGACGGTCGGCCTCCTTCGCCGCCGCGTCGCGCAGGGTCGCGCCGCCGGCTTCCTCCGTCACGCGGCGCTGCTCCCGCACCGAGAACGCGCCCGTCGAACCCCCGATGCCGCCGATCTCCATGTCCGTCTCCCGGCCTGACCCCATGGTCCAGCGCGCACCCTGCGCCGCGACGCGTTTCGACGGCGTGTCGCGGACCGGGACAAGTCGAGCGATCGGCCGGGCGCGCGGGCCTAGCCTGTCGGCCGCGCGTCGGGCTTGCCTGCGGGGCGGCCGGGGTGGGATGACTGGGGGATGAGACTGCGCGTCGCCACCTTCAACGTCGAGAACCTGTCCGCGCGATGGCGCTTCGCCGATGCACAGCGCGGGGAGAGCGCGGCGGCGCTGTCGCCCAGCGGGATGACCTGAGGAGACTGCCATGCGCCGACGTTTCTTCACCCTCGACGTGTTCACCCGCCGTGCCCTCGCCGGCAATCCGCTGGCCGTCGTGCTCGACGCCCAGGGCCTGACCGACGCGGCGATGCAGGCCATCGCCGCCGAGTTCAACCTGTCGGAGACGGTGTTCGTGCTGCCGCCGGCCGATCCGCACCAGCGCGCGAGCCTGCGTATCTTCACGCCCGCGCGCGAATTGCCCTTCGCCGGCCATCCCACCGTCGGGACCGCCGTCCTGCTCGGCGTGCTGGACCACGGCCACGGCCACGGCGTCGCGGCCTTCGGCCTCGAGGAAAAGGTGGGGCTCGTCGCCTGCGCCGTCGAGGTGGAGGGCGACGGCGTCGGGCTGGGCTCGGCGACCTTCGACCTGCCGCGCCTGCCGCAGGAGATCGGCGAGGCGGCGCCGGACGAGGCCATCGCCGCCGCCATCGGCGTTGAGCCGGAGGACATCGGCTTCGACGGACACGAGCCGACGCTATACTCGGCCGGCGTCGGCTTCACCTTCGTGCCGTTGCGTTCGCGCGAGGCCGTGGCGCAGGCGCGGGTGAACCGCCAGCGCTGGAAGCCGGCCATCGGCCCGGCCGACCATGCCAACGCCTTCGTCTACTGCCGCGAGACGAGCGAGGCCGGCCACCACTGGCACGCGCGCATGTTCGCGCCCGACCTCGGCGTCGGCGAGGATCCGGCCACGGGCTCGGCGGTCGCGGCGTTCGCCGGGGCCGTCATGCGCTTCGAAAGGCCGGTCGACGGCGAGCATGCCATGGTCGTCGAGCAAGGCTACGAGATGGGCCGGCCCTCGCAGATCTCGCTAGGGCTGACCGTCGCGGGCGGGCGGCTCGTGCGGGCCACCATCAGCGGTTCGGCCGTCATCGTGTCGGAAGGGGCGCTGCGTCTGTGACCGATTTCGTCTTCCGCCGCGTCAGGACGCTGGACTGCATCTTCGAGCCCCGGCCCTGGGACTGGGCCGAGCGGGAATCCGCGCGGATCGACGCCCACTGGTCGACGATTGCGGCCGACAACCCGGCGCTCTTCGACGGGCGCGTGCTGGTGCAGCACCGCGGCGTCTTCGACGGCGACGTGTTTCGCGGCGCCTATCTGGAGACGCGGTTCTCGCGCTTCATCGCGTGGCGCGACTTCGGCTTCCCCGACACCGGGGTCCGCAACTGCTTCGCCATGGCGGCGCTGCGCTCGGGCGACGGGGCGTGGCTGCTGGGGGTCATGGGCGATCACACATCCAACCCCGGCAAGGTGTACTTCCCGGCCGGCACGCCGGATTTCGACGACGTCGTGGGCGACCGCGTCGATCTCGCCGGCAGCGTCCTGCGCGAGCTCGGCGAGGAGACCGGCCTGCGCCCCGACGACGTCGCGCTCGCGCCGGACTGGACCCTGATCGAGGCCGGTCCCCGTGTCGCCTGCATGCGCGACGCACTCGTCGATGCGCCGGCGGCGGAGATCCGCGCGCGCATCCTGGCCATGCTGGCGCAGGAGGAGCAGCCGGAGCTCTCCGACATCCGCATCGTCCGGACCGTCGCCGACATCGACGAGGAGGCGATGCCGCCCTTCGTGTCGGCCTATCTCCGCGAACGGCTGCGATAGGTCGTGGTTCCGTCCCTGCGTCGCGCGCCCACTGGCCGTCGAGGCCGTCGCGTGCAACCGTGGAACGGGGAGCACTGGGGAGGCGCGTGATGGGGCCGCTGGCTGGCGTCAGGATCGTCGAGATGTCCGGCATCGGGCCGGCCCCGTTCTGCGCCATGCTGCTGGCCGAGCTGGGAGCGGACGTCATCCGCATCGAGCGGCCGGCGCCCGCCGACCTCGGCTTCGCCATGGATCCGCGCCACGACCTGCTCAACCGCAGCAAGCGCGCCGCCGTCATCGACCTGAAGGCGCCGAACGGCGTGGCGGCGGTGCTGCGTCTCGTCGCCGGCGCGGACATCCTCATCGAGGGCTTCCGTCCGGGCGTGATGGAGCGGCTCGGCCTGGGGCCGGACGCCTGCCGCGTCGCCAACCGCCGCCTCGTCTACGGCCGCATGACGGGCTGGGGCCAGGACGGCCCGCTGGCGCACCGGGCGGGCCACGACATCAACTACATCGCCATGGCCGGCGCGCTCGCCGCCATCGGGCCGGAGTCGGGCCCGGTGCCTCCGCTCAACCTCGTCGGCGACTTCGGCGGCGGTGCGCTCTACCTCGCCATGGGCGTGCTCGCGGCCCTTGTGGAGGCGAAGCAATCAGGCGAGGGGCAGGTCGTCGATGCCGCCATGGTCGACGGCACGGCGAGCCTGATGACGATGTTCTACGGCCTCGCCGCCGCCGGCCTCTGGCAACCTCGACGTGCCTCGAACCCGCTCGACGGCGCCGCGCCGTACTACGCCGTCTACGCGACAGCCGACGGCCACCACATCGCCGTCGGCGCGCTGGAGCGGCGATTCTATCTCGAATTCCTGCGCGGCCTCGGGCTGGACCCTTCCGCGTTGCCGGACCGCGACGATCCCGCCCAATGGCCGGCTCTGCGTGAGCGGATCGCCGCCGTCATTGCGGGCGGAACCCGGGCGCACTGGGAGGCGGTGTTCGCGGGCACCGACGCCTGCGTGTCGCCGGTGCTCGACATGGCCGAGTGCACGTCCCACCCCGCCGCCGTGGCGCGGTGCGCCTATGCGGAGACGGGCGGCGTCACGGGTCCCGCCGCAGCACCGCGCTTCGGCCGCACCCCCTCCGCCGTCCGCCACGCGCCGGTCGATCCGCGCGCAGACACTCACGCCGCGCTGGCCCAATGGGGCTTCGACGGGGAGGCGCTCGCCGCGCTGGCCGGCGCGGGCGTCATCCCCCGGGCCGGCGGCTGAGCTATTTCGGATTGGCCGGGCGGATGACGATGCCTTCGGCCATCTCAATTCCAGCACCCGTGCCTGATGCTTGATGGTTCGCCAGCGTGGTCGTTACAATTTGCGGTAGAGAGCCGAGAGTTGCCGAAACGACCAACGGGAGGAAACCACATGCTGAAGATGCTCGCCGGCGCGTTGGGCGCGCTGGCCCTGGTAGCGCCAAGCGTGCCGGCGACGGCCGCCGGCGGCAAGGCGGCGGGCGACGCCTGCGCGCAGAAGCTGCCGCCGGAATCGAAGCTGATCTACGACGCGACGGTGAAGAACCTCGGCAGCGCTGCGACCATCAAGGACGTCGTCTCGACCCAGACCCGGGCACTGGTGATGCAGGGCAAGGTGCAGATGTCGACGGCCAAGACCTCGGCCGAGGCGACGGCGCCGTGCCTCGAACTGGTCGCCAAAGGCTGATTGGCAGCGGGACGCCGCAGCGGTAAGCGGCGGAGCCTGCCCGCAGGCTCCGCTCACCCGGTCCTTCAGAGCGCCAGGGCGCGGCGCACCATGTCCGCGCCGTAGTCGCGTTCGGCTGCGGCGCGGGTGACCTTGCCCTGCCGCAGATCCTCGGCGAGCAGCGCCAGGGGCCGCTCCGAGGGCGGACCCCAGCCGCCGCCGCCCAGCGTCTCGACGCGGATCGTCTCCCCCGCCTTCATCACGAGGCCTGACGCCTTCGAGTGCAGCTCCTGCGCCTGCGGCGTGCCGGGGTTGCGGATGATCCGGGTGACGTTCGAGGGCAGCCCGCCGTAGAGGCCCGGCGCGGGCACGAGGTGGGCGTCGGATCGGGCCGAGAAGATCGTGCCGTCGTCGCGGATGCGGATCTGCCGGGCCATGCCCATGCCGCCGCGATGCCGGCCGGCGCCGCCGGAGTCGGGCACGAGGCAGTACTCGTCCAGCAGCAGCGGATACTCCAGCTCCAGCGCCTCGACCGGCAAGTTGGTCGAGTTGACCGTGTGCACGTGCACTGCGTCCTGCCCGTCGCTGTCGGCGAAGGCGCCCGCGCCGCCGCCCATGCTCTCGGGATAGACGTAGGTCGCCTTGCGCCGCGCGTGCCAGCCGGAGACGGAGGTCGCCGACGTGCTGTCGTTGCACGAGGCCATCGTCTCCTCCGGCGGCAGCGCCTGGTAGAGCGCGCCGAACACCGCGCCGCATAGCCGGTTCGACGTCACCGCGCGGGCCGCCACGGCGGCGGGCGGGCGCGGATTCACGATCGTGCCTTCCGGGGCGGTGATGCGGATCGGGTCGATGATGCCCTGGTTGGGCATCAGGCCCGGGTCGAGCACGGCCTTCACGCAGTAGTAGACGGAGGCCTTGATCGCGCTGTCGGGCAGGTTCACCGCCCCGCGCGCCTCCGGCCCCGAGCCCGCGAAGTCGAGCTCCAGCGTCTCCCCGGCGATGCGCGCGGTGCAGACGATGGGCACCATCGGCCCCTCGAAGCCGTCGTCGTCGAGCGAGCGCTCGAACCGGTACTCGCCGTCGGGCAGCGAGGCGATGCGGTTCTTCAGCCGGCGGTTGGTGTAGGTGAGGATGTCCTCGATGGCGCGCTCGACCGTCGGCCAGCCCATGCGCTCGACGAGCCGCAGCAGCATCTCGGCGCCGCGCGCATTGCTGCCGATCTGCGTCTTCAGGTCGAGGATGCGCTCCTCGGGATCGCGGGTGTTGTGGGCGATCAGCTCGAGCAGGTCGACGTCGATGGCCCCGGCCCGGGCGATGCGGATCACCGGCAGGCGGATGCCCTCCTCGAAGATCGAGCGCGACGTCCCGGACGTCGAGCCCGGCGTCTTGCCGCCGACGTCGGCGTGGTGGGCGATGTTGCCGCAGAAGAAGCGCACCACCCCGTCGTGGTGGACCGGCGTGATGATGGAGATGTCCGGCAGATGGCTGCCGCCGGCGAGGTAGGGATCGTTGCAGATGAAGGCGTCGCCCGGCTGCATGTCGGCGAGACTGTAGCGCGCGAGGATCGTCTCCACCGCGCCGATCATCGCGCCGAGGTGGATCGGGATGTGGTCCGCCTGCGCGATCAGCCGGCCGGCCGCGTCGAACAGCGCCGTCGAGCAGTCGCGCCGCTCCTTGATGTTGGTCGAGAAGGACGAGCGGATCAGGATCGAGCCCATGTCCTCGGCGATGGCCAGCAGCCGGTTGCTGAACACCTCCATCTGGATGGCGTCGAACAGCCGGTCGGCGGGTTTTTGCGTCGCAGTGCCGTTCGCGGTGTTCATGGCGCCACCTGCAGGATCATGTTGCCGTGCGCGTCCACCGTGAGGCGCTGCCCGGGCAGCACCACCGTGGTCGAGCTCATCTCGTTGACGATGGCCGGGCCCTCGAGCGCCGGGCCGACGGGGAGCAACTCGCGCTGGTAGACGCCCGCCGTCTGCCAGCCGTGCCGCGCGTCGATATAGACGCGGCGTTCGCCGATCTTCGCCCTGGCGACCGATGCGCCGCCCGCATGCAGCCGCACCGGCGGCTTGGGCACCTCGCCGACCGCCTGCAGCCGGCAGGTCACGAACTCGATGGCGCGGTCGGCGATGAAGTAGCCATATTCGCGGTCGTGCGCGGCGTGGAAGCGGCGCACCAGCTCGTCGAAGTCGTCCGGCCCGAGGCCCGAGCAGTCGACCTTCACCTCGAAGTTCTGGCCGCGGTAGCGCGCGTCGAGGACGCGGCGCTCGCTGCGCCGCTCGCGGGCGATGCCCTCGCGGTCGAGCCACGCGTCGCCCTCGCGGCTGAGCGAGGCGAGCGTGTCCAGCACGGCCCTCCAGCTCGCCGGGTCGGCGTCGCCGAAGCAGCTGCGCACGTAGTCCGACGACAGGTCCGTGTGCAGCATCCCGCGCGCGCACAGCGTGCCGGGCTCGATGGGGATCAGCACGGTGGGAATGCCGCACTCCACCGCCACCTCGGCCGCATGGAGCGGCCCGGCGCCGCCGAAGGCCGCCAGCGCGAAGTCGGAGATCGCGTAGCCGCGCTCGATCGACACGGCGCGGATGGCCCGGCTCATGTTGGCATTGGCGATCTGGATCACCCCATGCGCCGCCGCCTCCACCGTGAGGCCGAGCGGCCCGGCGATGGTGTCGGCGATCACGCGCCGCGCCGCGTCGAGATCGACCGACATGCGGCCCCCGAGGAACTTGTCGGGGTCGAGCCGGCCCAGCGTCAGGTTGGCGTCGGTGATCGTCGCCTCCGTCCCGCCCTGGCCGTAGGCGACGGGTCCGGGAGACGCGCCGGCCGAACGCGGGCCCACCTTGAGCGCGCCGGCGGCGTCGACCGCCGCGATGGAGCCCCCGCCCGCGCCGATCACGTGGATGTCGATCATCGGCGTCTTCACGGGATAGCCGGCGACGAGCCGGTTTCCGGTGAAGAGTGGCCGGCCCTCGTGGATCAGCGACACGTCCGTCGAGGTCCCTCCGACGTCGAAGGTGATGAGGTCGGGCAGGCCCGCGAGCGTGCCGATGGCGGCGGCGCCCACCACGCCGGCCGCCGGCCCCGACACGCATGTGCGCACCGGGCACTCCCGCGCCGTCTCCACCGACATCAGCCCACCGTTGGAGTGGATCGTGTAGGGCTGGGCCGGGATGCCGAGGTCGGCGACGCGGCGGCGGAACTCGTCGAGGTAGCGTCCCATCCGCGGGCCGGTGAAGGCGTTGACCACCGTGGTGGACATGCGCTCGAACTCGCGGAACTCCGGCAGGATGCGCGACGACACGCTGACATAGACGCCCGGCAGCAGCCGCTCCACCGCCTCGCGCGCCGTCTCCTCGTGCTCGGGCGCGAGATAGGAGTGCAGGAAGCAGATCGCCACCGCCTCGACGTTCTCCGCCTTCAGCTTCAGCACCGAGGCCTCCAGCGAAGCCGCATCGAGCGGGATCAGCGCGGTCCCCTCCGGGCCGATTCGCTCCGTCACCTCCTGCCGCCTTTCGCGAGGAACGAGAGGCGCGGGCTTGCGCACGCGGTAGTCGTAGATCGAGGGCCGCGCCTGTCGGCCCAGTTCCAGCACGTCGCGGAACCCCTTCGTGGTCAGCAGGCCGGTGCGCGCGCCGCGCCGCTCGATGACGATGTTCGTCGCCACCGTCGTCCCGTGGCCGAGATAGCCGACGTCCTTGCCCGCGACGCCGGCGAGCTCCATGAGCTGGCGCAGGCCGTTTTCGATGGCTTCCGAGGGATCGCCCGGTGTGGAGGGCACCTTGTAGAAGCGGATCGCCCCGTCCGCCTCGTCCATCAGGATGAAGTCGGTGAAGGTTCCGCCGACGTCGATTCCGATCCTGATCATGCCTGCCGACCGTCGCTGAGGGTTCGAATCCGGCCCGCGACACTTGCAAACTGCAGGCGCAACTTGCTAAAGCCCCGTCTTCCAGAATCTGCTAGCTTGTCATAATGTATACACTCCATGGTCGCAAGGTCGCGACCGGGGCATCGGCGCCGGGGATCCCGGGCCGCGCCCCGGCGGGCGGTCGCCGGGGACCAGCGGTCGCGGAGGACCATCGATGAGCGCATCCTACGACCTCGTGATCCGCGGCGGCACCGTCGTCACCGCCACCGACACCGTGCTGGCCGATGTCGCGATCGTCGGCGAGAGCGTCGTCGCTGTCGGGCGCGGCCTGCCGGCCGGCGCGCGCGAGATCGACGCGACGGGCAAGCTGGTCATGCCGGGCGGCGTCGACGCCCACTGCCACATCGAGCAGATGACGGCCGCCGGTCTCGTCAACGCCGACAATTTCGAGACGGCCACCGTCTCGGCGGCGTTCGGCGGTACCACGACGGTGATCCCCTTCGCCGCCCAGCATGTCGGGCTCAACCTCCGGCAGGTGGTCGCCGACTACAAGGCGCTCGCCGCCCGCGGCGCGGTCGTCGACTACGCCCTGCACATGATCATCGCCGACGCGACGCAGGAGACCGTGGCGTCGGACATCCCGGCCATGGTCGAGGCCGAGGGCATCGGCTCGATCAAGATGTTCATGACCTACGACCGGCTGAAGGTGGACGACGAGAAGTTCCTCGACGTGCTGCTCGCCGCCCGCCAATCGGGTGCGCTGGTCTGCGTCCATGCCGAGAACCACGGCATGATCTCCTGGATGAGTCGCAAGCTCGTCGAGAAGGGCTACGTGGCGCCGAAGTACCACGCCATGTCGCACCCGCGCCTCGCCGAGACCGAGGCCTTCACCCGGCTCATCGCGATGTCGGAGCTGGTCGACCAGCCGGTCATGATCTTCCACGTCTCCACCGCCGAGGGCGCCGCGGTCATCCGGGAGGCGCGCGGCCGGGGCGTGAAGGTGTTTGCCGAAACCTGCCCGCACTACCTCATCCTCACCGCCGAGGACGTCGACCTGCCCGGGCTGGAGGGCGCCAAGCGCATGTTCAGCCCGCCGGCGCGCTCGGCCTCGGACCACGACGCGCTGTGGCGCGCGCTGGCGCTGGGCGACCTGCAGGTCGTGTCGTCCGACCACGCGCCCTTCCGCTTCGACGAGACCGGCAAGCTGCGCGCCGGCCCGTCCGCGACCTTCAAGCAGATCGGCAACGGCATGCCGGGGCTCGAAAGCCGCCTGCCGCTCATGTTCGACGCCATGGTCAGTCAGGGCCGCATGGGGCTGCAGAAGTTCGTGGAACTCACCGCCACCAACCCCGCGCGCATCTACAACCTCGCCCGCAAGGGCAGCATTGCGGTCGGCGGCGACGCCGACATCGCGATCTGGGACCCGGAGCGGTCCGTCACCTTCTCCGACGCGATGGTTCACGACGCCACCGGCTACACGCCCTATCCCGGCCGCACGGTCCGCGGATGGCCGCAGACTGTGCTGGTGCGCGGCACGCCGGTCATCGCCGACGGCGCCCTCGCGGTGAAGCCGGGCTTCGGCCGGTATCTCGCCCGCACGGGCGGGGAGGCGGCGCGGCCGACCGGGCGGCTCGTCCGCGAGGTCGATCCCCACAGGAATTTCGGAGCAACGCTTCTGTGACGACTGGCGTGGTATCGCGTTTTTGCAATGGTTGGTGCACGGGCATGACGCTGCGATTCGGCGCGCCGTGCGTTGCTCCAGCCTCGCCCCATTCCCGGAGGACCCGCCTTTGACCAGTGCGGCACCCAAGTTCGAGGCCACCATCGAGCCCTTCCCCCAGCCCAAGCGTTTGCTTCTGGCCGAGTCGATCGCCGACTCCATCGCCGAGGCGATCGCCACGCGGCTGCTGATGCCCGGCGAACGCATCGTCGAGACGACGCTGGCCGACCGGCTCGGCGTCAGCCGCGTGCCGATCCGCGAGGCGCTGAAGGTGCTGCACGCGCAGGGCATCCTCTCGGGCGGCGGCCACCGCGGCTACCGCGTCGCCTCCTTCGAGCCGGATACGATCGAGAAGGTGATGGAAGTCCGGCTGATGCTGGAGACGTTCCTGCTGCGCGACGCCATCGCCAACTGGCGCAGCGGCATCGAGGACCCCGCGGAGCTCTCCGCCGCCATCGAGCAGATGCGCATGTCGGCCAAGGCCGGCGACGGCCGCGCCTCGCTGCGCGCCGACCTCGAGTTCCATCGGACCATCTGCCGCGCCTCGCGCAACGAGATCGCGGCGACGCTGTGGAACGCCATCGCCCGGCACGTGCTCGTCATCTTCAGTCTCGAGCCCTATCGCGACAAGGACCTGTCCAAGGTCGCGCGCCAGCACGAGGCGTTCCGCGACTGGATCCTCGAGCAGCTCGGCCTCTCGCCGTCTCTCGACGAGCTGCGCACGGCGCTGGAGGACCACCTCCTGCTCGTGGCGCGTACCCGCCGCCGCTCGACCGGCTGACGGCTCCGTCCGCCCCGCGGCGGTCGACGACACGAGGGAGGCGCGGACCGGGAGCGGGGCCGCGAGCGACGCGACATGGACCGCGCGGTACTGCGTGCCTACGGCCTCGCCTTCTCGGCGATGGTGATGTTCACGCTGGAGGCGGTGTTCATCCGCATGATCGGGCCGGAGGCGAACGCGCCGCAGCTCGCCCTCCTGCGCTGCATCATCCAGTTCGGCTTCCTCTTCGTCTGGCTGCGCGGCTCGTTCCGGCTCGCCTTCACCAGCCAGCGGCCGATGATGCACGTGCTGCGCGGCATGCTCAGCGCCATCGGCTCGGTCGCCTATTTCTACGTCTTCGCCAACCTGCCGCTGGCCACCGCGACGGTGATTTTCTTCGGCAACGTCATCTTCACCACGGCCGCCGCCGGGCCGCTGCTGGGCGAGACGGTGGGCTGGCGGCGCTGGACGGCGACCATCGTCGGCTTCATCGGCATCCTCATCGTGGTGCGGCCGGCCTCGGTCACCTTCGACCTGCCGCTGATGATCGGCCTCCTGCTGGCGCTCAACTCCGCCGGCATCCAGCTCGCCACCAAGGGCCTGACCCGCACGGAGCCGACGCCGACCATCATGGGCTACATCGCCTTGATGACCACGGTGGTGAACCTGCCCTGGGCGCTCGCCACCTGGGACTGGCCGTCGGGCTGGATCTGGACGCTGACCATCGTCATCGGCATCGTCGGCACGCTCGGCCAGTGGGCCTCGATCCAGTCCTTCCGCGGCGCGGATGCGTCGGGCATCGCGCCGGTGCAGTACCTGCGCATCGTGCTCTCGGCGATCCTCGGCGCGTGGCTCTTCGCCGAGATGCCCGACACCCAGACCGTGATCGGCGCCACGCTTGTGACGCTGTCGGCGCTCTACATCACCGTGCGCGAGGCGACGATGGGGCGGGGCGCCACGAAGAAGGGCGCGGCCGACGAGGCGGCCTGACCCGCCGGGGCGGGGGCGCGGGCCTACAGGACGGCCCTGATTCCCGCCGCGACCTCCGCGACATGAGCGTCCTCGAGGTGCGGGCCGATGGGCAGGCCCATCAGCCGGTCGCCGGATCGCTCCGAGACCGGAAGGGCGCCGCGGCGGTAGCCGAGATCCTCGAAGGCGGGATGGAGGTGCAACGGCGGCGCGTAGGACACCGCCGTGGGGATGCCGCGCTCCGCGAGATCCTTGCGCACT
>JAIYAB010000192.1 GCA_027489275.1 Hyphomicrobiales bacterium | reverse complement strand
GATGTTGTCGGCCTTCGAGGCCGGCCGCCCGGTGAAGCGCTCGTAGTGGCCGAGGTCGAGGTCCGTCTCCGCCCCGTCGTCGGTGACGAACACCTCGCCGTGCTGGTACGGGCTCATCGTGCCCGGATCGACGTTGAGATAGGGATCGAGCTTGCGCAGGCGGACGGAGTATCCGCGAGCCTGCAGGAGAGCGCCCAGGGCGGCGGAGGCGAGACCCTTCCCGAGCGAAGAGACCACGCCGCCGGTGATGAAAACATAGCGAGCCATGGGGACTTCCGTTTAAGGCCTCGATCGCGATTCGCAGAGTCCGGCAAGCGCACTTCGTCGCGCTCCCCACAGCCAAGGCGCCCCTCGCGACCTTTCGGGGGGCCTCAAAAGGAGAGGGCCGGTTTCCCGGCCCTCCGAAGCGTTCGAACCCGGCTTACGGCCGCGGCGCCTGTGGCGCTCCGCCGGAGCCCTGACCTTCGAGCTGGCGCAACTGGTCGAGCACGCCGCCGGAACCCGCCGGAGCGCTGCCGGGGGCCGGCGCGGTCTGGCCGGCCGGCGCGGCACGGTCGAGGATCGACTTCGGCTCGCGGCTGATGCCGGCGAGGATGCCGAGGATGAGGCTCGTCGTGAAGAAGACAGCGCCCAGGATCGCCGTGGCGCGCGTCAGCGCGTTGGCCTGGCCGCGACCGGTGAGGAAGCCGCCGCCGCCCCCGCCGCCGCCGAGCCCGCCGAGCGCGCCGCCCTCCGAGCGCTGGAGCAGGATCACGCCCACGAGCGCGAGCACGACGATGAGATGAATGACAATCAGGACCTGCTGCATCAATCCGTCCAAACCGAATGGCCGGGCGCTGCTCCGCGATGAGGCGAAGGCCCGGCCTGCACGACTGGCGCGCCTTGTACACGCCCGCGCCGCCGGTGGGAAGATGGGAACGCACGCCGCGCTTCGCCATCCCCCGCCTGAGCCCTCCCGGCCCCGGTCTCCATCCTGATCAACCCGCGATGCCGGGAAGCCCCGCCTTCGCCCCGCCTGCGGGGAGAAGGCGCCCGAAGGGCGGATGAGGGGCGCTTCCGACGCGCAGCCCCCGCCAGCTTACCGGTACACCCCCGCGATGCCCATGAAATCGGCGGCCTTCAGGCTCGCCCCGCCGACCAGCGCGCCGTCGACGTCGGCCACCGCCATCAGTTCGGCCGCGTTGGAAGGCTTCACGGAGCCGCCATAGAGAATGCGCACGCCGGGAGCCGCGTCCTTGCCGACGATCTTGCGCAGTTCGGCGCGGATCATCGCATGGACCTCGGCCACGTCGGCGGTCGTCGGGGTCAGGCCCGTGCCGATCGCCCACACCGGCTCGTAGGCCACCACGAGCGTGTCTGGCGTGGCGCCCTCGGGCACGGAACCGCGCAGCTGCCGGCGCACCACCGCCAGCGTCCGGCCGGCCTCCCGCTCGGCGCGCGTCTCGCCGACGCACACGATCGCCACGAGGCCCGCCCGGCGCGCGGCGGCGGCCTTGGCCTTCACCGTCGCGTCGCTCTCGCCGTGGTCGGCGCGGCGCTCTGAGTGGCCGACGATGACATACGCCGCGCCCGCGTCTGCAAGCATCTCGGCCGACAGGTCCCCGGTGCGCGCGCCCGATGCCTCGGCATGGCAATCCTGCCCGCCGATGGCGATGCGCGTGCCGACCGCTGCCACGCTGGCGGCGTGGACGAGCGTCGCGGGCGGGCAAACCAGCAGCTCGACCTTGCCGCGCAGGGCCGCGTCGTAGCCCTCCGCCATCGCGCCGAGCTCCTTCAGCGCGCCGCGCAGGCCGTTCATCTTCCAGTTGCCGGCGACAAGCGGGCGCGGGCGGGCGGGCACGGGCATGGGAGCGTCTCCTCGGACAGCGTTCGACGGAACCGCTGGTTAGCAGAGCCGTCGGCGCTCCGAAAGGCCGCGAAAGGCGAGGAACGCCGTTGCGAAACCCGGCGGGAGCCGGCAAAACCGCGGCGTTGCGGCGGTGGGGGCTCGTCCCTATGATGCGCCGCCTTTTGGAAGCCCGGCCCCGACGCGGCCGGGCAGCGACCGTACGAATGGATCTGGACCGATGATGGATGGAATGCGCAGGGCGGGAAAGACCCTGGTCGGACGGATCGTCATCGGGCTGCTCTTCGGAATCCTGATCCTCAGCTTCGCGATCTGGGGCATCGAGGACATGATCCGCAACGTCGGGCAGACCAGCGTCGCGCGCGTCGGCAAGACCGAGATCAGCCAGGTCGCGTATCGCGACGCCTACCAGAACGAGCTGCAGACCCTGTCGCGCCGCGTGCGCCGGGCCATCACCAACGACGAGGCGCGCGCGCTCGGGCTCGAGCGGCAGGTGCTCGGCAAGATGCTGAGCGAGGCCGCGCTCGACCAGCGCGTGCGCGAGCTCGGCCTCGCCATCTCCGATGACGCCATCGTCAAGGCCATCACCACGGACCCGGTGTTCCAGACGAACGGCCAGTTCGACCGCTTCAAGTTCAACGAGCTCATCCGCTCCAGCGGCTTCACCGAGCAGAACTTCATCCGCCAGCAGCGCGCGGTCTATCTGCGCCAGCAGCTCGCCGAGGCGGTGGCCGGCGCGATGCCGGCCCCCGCCATCCTGCGTGACGCAGTGCACCGCTACCAGACCGAGACGCGCTCGGGAGAGTACATCGTCCTGTCGGCTGCGCAGGCCGGCGAGATCCCGACCCCCGACGAGGCGGCGCTGAAGACCTTCTTCGAGCAGCGCAAGGCCTCGTTCCGCGCGCCGGAGTTCCGCAAGGTCAACCTGCTGGTGGCGACCCCCGCCGACGTGGCCTCCGGCATGGTGATCGCCGACGCCGAGGCGCAGGCCGCCTACGACCGTGATCGCTCCCGCTTCGGCCAGCCCGAGCGCCGCTCGGTGCAGCAGATCGTCTTCCCGACGGTCGACGAGGCGAAGGCCGCCGCCGACAAGATCAAGGCCGGCGCGACGTTCGAATCCGTCGCCGAGGAGCGCAAGCTTTCCGCCCGCGACACCGACCTCGGCCTCGTCACCCGCGAGGCGATTCTCGACCCGAAGGTGGCCGAGGCGGCCTTCGCGCTGCCCGCCGGCGGCGTCAGCGACGCCATCGCCGGCCAGTTCGGCGGCGTCGTCGTCAAGGTCGGCGACGTGCAGCCCGCCAACGTCAAGCCGTTTGCCGAGGTCGCGGCGCAGATCAAGGCCGAGATCGCCCTGTCGCGCGCCCGCACCGCCCTCCAGGACCTGCACGACCGGATCGAGGACCAGCGCGCCTCCGCCCGCTCCCTCGCCGACATCGCGAAGGACCAGAAGCTGACCCTGCGCGCCATCGACGGTCTCGATCGGGCCGGACGCGACAAGGGCGAGAAGCCCGTCGACCTGCCCGAGCGCGAAGGCCTGCTGCGGTCCGTCTTCGCCTCGGACGTCGGCGTCGACAACGAGGCCATCGGCACGCGCGACGGCGGCTGGGTCTGGTTCGAGATCGCCGGGATCGAGCCCTCGCGCGACCGAACGCTCGACGAGGTCCGCGCGGCCGTCGCAGCGCAGTGGAAGGAAGATGAGATCTCCGGACGCCTTGCCGCCAGAGCGGCCGAGATCGTCAAGCGGGTCGACGGCGGCACGCCGCTGGCAACCATCGCCGCGGAACTCGGGCTCGAGCTCAGGACGGCCACGGGCGTACGCCGGGCGGGGGCCGACGGCGGCCTGCCGCAGGCGGCCGTCGCGCAGCTCTTCGGCACGCGGGTGGGCGGCACCGCCGCAGCCGTCGGCGCAACCGGCCTCGAGCGCTACGTCATCAAGGTCACCGGGGCCGAGGTGCCGCAGCTCCTCAGCGTGCAGCAGGAGGCCCAGCAGCTCGACGACCAGATCCGCGTCGCGCTCGGCGACGACATCCTGTCGGCCTACGTGGCGCGGCTCCAGTCGGACATGGGCGTCTACGTGAACGAGGCCGGGCTGCGCCAGGCGGTCGGCGGCGGAAGCTGACGCGCATGATCGCCGAGCCGGGCTTCGACGCGTTCGCCGCGGCCTATGCGGAGGGTCATGCGCAGATCGTGCGCACGGCGCTCGTCGGCGACCTCGAGACGCCCGTCTCCGCCTTCCTCAAGCTGAGGGGCGGCGCGGACGGCCCGGCCTTCCTGCTCGAATCGGTCGAGGGCGGCGCGGTGCGCGGCCGCTATTCGATGATCGGCCTCGCGCCGGACCTGATCTGGCGCTGCGTCGGCGGCATGGCCGAGATCAACCGCGCCGCGCAGGCCGCGCCCGACGCCTTCGAGCCCTGCAGCGCACCCCCGCTCGAAGCGCTTCGCGCGCTGCTCGCCGAGAGCGCCATCGCGTTCCCGGAGGGTCTGCCGCCCATGGCGGCCGGCGTCTTCGGCTATCTCGGCTACGACATGGTCCGCCACATGGAGCGGCTCGGCCCGGCCAACCCCGACGTGCTCGGCGTGCCCGACGCCGTGCTGGTGCGGCCCACCGTCATGGTCGTGTTCGACGCAGTGAAGGACGAGATCGCCGTGCTCGCCCCGGTGCGTCCGCGCCCCGGACTCTCCCCCCGCGCCGCCTGGGAGGCCGCGCAGGCCCGGCTCGACGCTGCCGTCGCGGCCATCGAAGGCCCCCTCCCCGCCGACGCCCGCGCCGCCGCGCCGGACGCCGCCGCGGGCCCTTCCGTCTCCAACACCTCGCCCGAGGAGTTCCGCGCCATGGTGGCGCGGGCGAAGGACTACATCCGCGCCGGCGACATCTTCCAGGTCGTCCTCTCGCAGCGCTTCGAGGCGGATTTCGACCTGCCGGCCTTTGCGCTCTACCGGGCGCTGCGCCGCGTCAATCCGGCGCCGTTCCTCTGCTATCTCGATTTCGGCTCCTACCAGGTGGTCTGTTCCTCG
>JAIYAB010000037.1 GCA_027489275.1 Hyphomicrobiales bacterium | reverse complement strand
GGACTGCAACCACTGGTACGATCCGCGCAACGCGACCGCTCAGGCGATCAAGAAGGAGCTGGACGGCCAGGGCAAGTTCTTCACCTACAACGTGGCGCTGAACTACTCCTGCGTGCTGCTTCTCGCCGACGCGATCGAGCGCGCCGCTTCCGCGGAACGTCCGAAGGTGCTGGCCGCGCTGGAGAGCTCGACCTTCGACAAGCACATCATGCCCTACGGCCCGACGAAGTTCGTCAACGGCCAGAACACCGGCGCCGCGCCGGTGAACACGCAGGTGCAGAAGGGCGACATCAAGGTGATCTTCCCCGACGCCTTCGCCGACTCCAAGCCGGTCTTCCCGGTTCCGGCGTAAGCCCCCGACCGCCCAAACCCGATCGTCACGGCCGGGCTAGCCCCGGCCGTGACGCGGGCCGCGGATCTCGCGTTACCCGTCCCGAAAGCGTTCCACCGCGCATGTTCGCCCCGGATATCATCCTCGCCGCCGTCCTGAACGGCCTCATGACCGGGGCGGTCTACGCGCTGACGGCGGTGGGCCTGACGCTCGTCTACGGCGTGCTGCACATCATCAATTTCGCGCACGGCGCGATCCTGACGGCGGCGATGTTCGCCGCCTATTTCGCCTGGAAGGCGGGCATCGACCCGTACATCGCCGTGTTCGGCCTCGCACCGCTGTTCTTCGGCGCGGGCTATGCGGTGCAGCGCTACGTCATCGGCCCGTCGAGCCATGGCGAGGACCGCAACATCCTGCTCGTCACGCTCGGCCTCTCCATCGTCATCGAGAACGCGCTGCTGGCCGGCTTCCGGTCCGACACGCGCACCATCGACGTGCCCTACGGCTTCTCGGTGATCGACCTCGGCTTCACCTTCCTGTCGGTCCCGCGCGTTGTCGCCTTCGGCGCCTCCTGCGCGGCGGCGGCGTTGCTGTGGGGCATCCTGACGCGCACCGACACCGGCAAGGCGATCCGCGCCGTGGCGAAGGAGAAGCTCGGCGCCTCGCTCGTCGGCATCGACGTGGCGCATGTCTACGCCGTCACCTTCGGCCTCGGCGCCGCATGCCTCGCCGTCGCGGCCTGCCTGCTGCTGCCGACGTTCTACGTGCATCCGCGCGTCGGCAACGCCTATGTGCTCGTCGCCTTCACCATCGTGGTTCTCGGCGGCATGGGGTCAGTCCCGGGCGCGCTGATCGGCGGGCTGTTCATCGGCGTGGTCGAGAGCCTGTCGGGGCTGTTCCTGGGCGAGAGCCTCGGCCAGATCGGCATCTTCCTGATCTTCATCCTCGTGCTCCTCGTGCGGCCCACGGGACTGTTCGGAGCGCGCGCATGAGGGGCCAGGCGAACCCGGTGCGGGCCTATGGCCCGATCCTGCTCATGGCGGCGGTCCTCGGCGCGCTGCCGCTTCTGGCGGCATCCAATACGCTGCTCAACGCCATGGTGCTGGCGCTGATCATTGCGCTGGCCGCGCAGGGATGGAACATCCTCGGCGGCTATGGCGGGCAGTTCTCGTTCGGCCACGCCGCATTCTTCGGCATGGGCGCCTACTGCACCGCGATCCTGCAGACGCGCTTCGGCGTCAACGCCTATATCGCATTCGCCGCTGCGGTGGCCGTAGGCTCGCTGGTTGGCCTCGCCATCGGCTATCTCAGCTTCCGGTCGGGGCTGCGCGGCTCGTACTTCGCGCTGGGCACGCTCGCCTTCGCGGAAGTGTTCCGCATCCTCGCCAACGCCTCCGCCTTCACGGGCGGCGCGGCGGGCGTGCTGATCAAGCTCGACGTCCGTCCCGAGACGTTCCAGTTCGCCAGCCGCGCCGTCTATTTCTGGATCGCGCTCGGGCTGGTTACGGCGGTGATGCTGGTCAACCGGTGGATCGAGCGCTCGCGGTTCGGCGCGTGGCTGGTCGCCATCCGCGAGAACGAGGACGCGGCGAAGGCGCTCGGCGTCGACACCTTCGCGGTAAAGCTGAAGGCCATCACGCTCTCGGCCGCAATCACCGCCGTCTCCGGGGCGTTCTACGCGCAGTACTTCCTGTTCCTCGACGCCGGGATCGCCTTTGGCCCCTGGATCTCCGTGGAGGCGCTGCTCGCCCCGATCATCGGCGGGCTCGGCACGGTGTTCGGCCCGGTCATCGGCGCGCTCGGACTTCACTTCGTCTCGGAGATGACCCGACACGTGACGGGACGCATCCCGGGCATCGACCTCGTACTCTACGGCGCTCTGCTGGTGGTGATGGTGGCCTTCGCCCGCGACGGTATCATCGGCCTGCTCATGAAGCTTCGCGCGCGCCTCGCCGGGGGGCGCGCATGACCGCCGGGGGCGACGTCATCCTGTCGGTCGAGAACGCGTCGCGCCGCTTCGGCGGCCTGCTGGCCGTCGACGACGCCTCGATGACGGCCGGGCGCGGGCGCATCACCGGGCTGATCGGCCCCAACGGCGCGGGCAAGACGACGCTGTTCGCGATGATCTCGGGCTTCATCGAGCCGACCGCCGGGCGGATCGTCTTCGAAGGCGCCGACATCGCCGCGCTGCCGCCGCACCGCCGCGCCATCGCCGGGATCGCCCGCACGTTCCAGATCGTCCAGCCTTTCGCCGGCCTGTCCGTGCGCGACAACATCGCCGTCGGCGCGCATCTGCGCCGGCCGGGGCGCGAGCATGCGTTGGCCCGCGCCGACGAGGTCGGCCGGCTGGTCGGCCTTGGCGACAAGCTCGACGATCCGGCCTCCGACCTCACAGTCTCCGGGCGCAAGCGTCTGGAACTGGCCCGCGCGCTGGCGACGGACCCCAAGCTGCTGCTGCTCGACGAGGTGCTCGCAGGGCTCAACCCGTCCGAAGTGCGCGACGTGGTGCCCGTGATCCGCAGTATCCGCGACACCGGCGTCACCATCGTGATGGTGGAGCACGTCATGCAGGCGGTGATGAGCCTGTGCGAGGACATCTTCGTGCTGGCGCAGGGCCGTATCATCGCCCGCGGCGGCCCGGCGGAGGTGACGCGCGACCCGAAGGTGGTGGAGGCCTATCTCGGCCACGGCGCGGCGGCGCGGCTCGTTGCGCGCGAGGGCGCCGACCATGGCTGAGCCCATTCTCCGCGTGTCCGGGCTCGTCGCCGGCTATGGCGGCGCCGACGTCCTGCGCGGCCTCGACATGGAGGTCGCGCCCGGCGAGATCGTCGCCGTGCTGGGCTCGAACGGCGTCGGCAAGACCACGCTCAACAAGACGCTGTCGGGCGTGCTGCGGCCGCGCGCCGGAACCATCCGCTTCGACGGACGCGACATCCACGCGCAGCCGCCGCAGGACATCGTCGCGGCGGGACTGATCCACGTGCCGGAGGGGCGCAAGATCTTCCCCGACATGAGCGTGCGGGAGAACCTCGAACTCGGCTCCTACCGCCGCGCCAGGGCGAACCGGTCCGCCAATCTCGAGCGCGTGTTCCAGGTGTTTCCCCGCCTGCGCGAGCGTACGGCGCAACGCGCCGGCACGTTGTCGGGCGGCGAGCAGCAGATGCTGGCCATCGGCCGCGGGCTGATGGCCGAGCCCCGCCTGCTGATCCTCGACGAGCCCTCGCTGGGCCTGTCGCCGCTGCTGGTCGAGGAGATGTTCGGGCTCGTGCGGACCCTCAACACCGACGGCCTCTCGATCCTGCTCGTCGAGCAGAACGTGATGCAGTCGCTCGACCTCGCGCACCGCGCCTACGTGCTCGAGAACGGAGCCTTCGTGCTCTCCGGCCAGGGTGCGGACCTCGCCCGCAATCCCGAGTTGGAAAAGGCCTATCTGGGACTGTGATGCAATGACCCTCACCGCGCCGACCGCACCCGCCGCCACGTCCCCCGCCGCCGCCGCGCCGTCCTGGCTGGACACCTGGGCGCGCTTCGCCGCGGAGATCGCATTCGAGGACCTGCCGGCGGGCGTCGTGAGCCGTACGAAGCAGGTGCTGTTCGACTCGGTGGGCGCGATCGCCGCTGGCGCGCAGGAGCCGGAGACCAAGGATCTGACGGAGCGTCTGGCGGCGCTCGGCGGAGCGTCCGCGTTGACGACGCCCGTCATCGGCGCGCGCCGGCGCATGGCGATCGGCACCGCGGCCTTCCTGAACGGCACCGCGGGCACGATGCTGGAGATCGACGAGGGCAACCAGTTCGCGCGGGGACATCCCGGCATCCACGTCATCCCCGCCGCCATCGCGGCGGCGGAACGGTGGGACCGGTCCGGCCGCGACCTGCTGCTTGCCATCGCGCTGGGCTACGAGATCGGCTCGCGCATCGGCATCGCGTCGAAACTGCGGGTGACGATGCACCCGCACGGGACGTGGGGCACGGTCGGCGCGGCGGTTGCCGTGGCGAAGCTCGCCGGCGCGGACGCCGCGCGCATGGCCGAGACGATCAACGTCGCCTCCACCCTCGGGCTGGCGACGAGCCGGCAGACCATGCTGCAGGGCGGGACCGTCCGGAACACTTTCGCCGGATTCTCGAACGAGATCGGCCTGCGCGCCTGGGAGCTGGTGGAGGCGGGCTTTGTCGGCGAGGCGGACGGCGTCGCCACCGTCTACGGCGCCGTCATCGCCGACGACTTCCGGCCCGACGAGATGACCCGCGACCTCGGCACGCGGTGGGAGATCGCGCGCAACTACTTCAAGCGCCATGCCGCCTGCCGCTACAATCACGGCGCACTCGACGCGCTGGGCCGTATCGTGGCCGATACAGGCGGCGCGCTGACACCGGATGCCATCGCGCGCATCGACGTCGACACCTATGTCTGGGCGGCGCAGCTCTCCGGCCAGGAGCCCCGCAACATGCTGGCGGCGAAGTTCTCGCTGCCCTTTTCGCTGGCGACCTTCATCGTCAACGGCGCGGCGTCGATCGAGGCATTCCGGGAGACGGCGCGCGCCGACGCGGCGACCCGCGACCTCGCCCGTCGCGTCTTCGTCGTCGAGGATCCCACCCTGACCGCCCTGTTGCCCGGCCTGCGCCCGGCGCGCGTGCGGGTGACCCTGCGGGACGGCCGCGTCCTGGCCGCCGAGGCTACCACGAACCGCGGCGACACGGAGGATCCCTACTCCGAGGCCGAGGTCATCGAGAAGTTCATGGAGACGGCGGGGCCGGTGTTCGGGAACGAGCACGCCCGGCGCATCCTCGAGGCCACCGGGGCGCTCGACCGCGCCGGTTCCGTCCGCGACTACGCGGCTCTGCTCGCCGCCTGACACGCGAGGACATGACATGACGCATCCGCCAGCGCAGGCGTCGTTCCGCGACCGCCTCGCCCGCCGCCCCATCGTCGTCGCGCCCGGCGTTTACGACGCGCTGACGGCGTCGATTGCGGCCGATGCGGGGTTCGAAGCGCTGTACCTCTCCGGCGCCGGCATCGCCTACACCCGGCTCGGCCGGCCCGACATCGGCCTCGTCTCGATGAGCGAGGTGGCGGAGGTGCTGACGCTGATCCGCGAGCGGGTCGCGCTGCCCGTCGTCGTCGATGCCGACACGGGCTACGGCAACGCGCTCAACGTGCAGCGCACGGTGCGCGTGTTCGAGCGGGCCGGCGCGTCGGCGCTGCAGATCGAGGACCAGACTTTCCCGAAGCGGTGCGGGCACCTCTCCGACAAGAGCCTCGTTCCCGTCGGCGAGATGGTGGGCAAGATCCGCGCGGCCGTGGACGCGCGCGAGAACCGCGAGACGCTGGTGATTGCGCGCACCGACGCTGTCGCGGTGGAGGGCTTCGACGCGGCGCTCGAGCGCGCCGGGCGCTACGCGGAGGCCGGCGCGGACGTCCTGTTCGTCGAGGCGCCGAAGACGCGCGCCGAACTCGGCCGCATCACCGGCGCGCTCGGCGGCCGGCTGCCGCTGATGGCGAACATGGTGGAAGGCGGGCTGACGCCCGTGCTCCCCGCGGCCGAGTTGGATGCGCTCGGCTTCGGCCTCGTGATCTTCCCGGGCGGGATCGTGCGCGCCATCGCGCGCGCCGCGCAGGATTTCTACGCGGTGCTGCGCCGCGACGGCACGACCGACGCCATGCGCGACCGGATGTTCGACTTCCAGGGCATCAACGCCCTGCTCGGCACCGACGCCATGCTGGAGCGCGGCAAGGGCTACGAGGACGGCGGGTCATGACCGACATCACTCCCATCGATCCCGTGACGCTCGCCGTGCTCAAGGGCCGGCTGGAGCAGATCGCCGACGAGATGGACGCGACGCTGTACCGCTCCGCGTTCAACCCGATCATCGCCGAGGCGCGCGACGCCTGCCACGGCCTCTATCACGCGACGACCGGAGCGACCCTGGTGCAGGGCACGACGGGCCTGCCGATCTTCGTCGGCGCCATGGCCTTCGCGGTGAAGGCCGTGATCGACAAGGTGGCGCGCGAGGGCGGGCTGG
>JAIYAB010000491.1 GCA_027489275.1 Hyphomicrobiales bacterium | reverse complement strand
TCGCCGGCAAGGTAAACCGCCATCGCGGCGATCTCCTCGGGCTTGCCGAGGCGGCCGATGGGCTGGCGGTCGATGAAGGCCTGCCGCACCGCCTCGACCTTCTGCTTGGTGTCCTTCGCCAGCGTCGCGATGCGGTCGTCGAGGGAGGGCGACTCGATGGTGCCCGGGCAGATCGCGTTGGAGCGCACGCCCTTGCGGATGAAGTCCGCCGCGACCGCCTTCGTCAGGCCGACCACGGCCGCCTTGGTGGTCCCGTAGACGTAGCGGTTCGGGATGCCGCGCACGGAGCTCGCGCCCGAGGCGATGTTGACGATGGAACCGCCGCCCTTGGCGAGCATGCCCGGCAGGAACGCCTTGATCATGCGGTGCATCGAGCGGACGTTGAGGTCGAAGGAGAAGTCCCAGGCCTTGTCGTCGCATTCGAGGACCGTGCCGTGGTGCACGTAGCCGGCGGCATTCACGAGGATGTCGATCGGCCCGACCTTCTCGGCGAAGCTCGCGACCTGCCTGTCGGACAGGACGTCCAGCTTGCGGCGCTTGGCGCGGGCGAGCCCGTCGAGCTTGGCGACGTCGAGGTCCGTCGCCCACACCGTCGCTCCTTCCGCGACATAGGCCTCGGCGATCGCCCGGCCGATTCCCTGCCCCGCGGCGGTGACCACCGCGACCTTGCCCTTCAGACGTCCTGCCATGTCGTATCCCCCATGATTGATATCGCCGGGCGCGGGCGCGTTGCGTGGCCCGCGCGGTCAGTGTCGGAAATCCTCCAGCCGCCGGCGCTGGCGACCTTCGGCGTCGAAATTGTCGGGCGCGAGCCACGCCTCGAAGGCGGCGCGGCGCGCCGGCCATTCGGCCTCGATGATCGCGTACCAGGCCGTGTCGCGGTTTCGGCCCTTCATGATCATGTGGCTGCGGAACACGCCCTCGAAGGTGAAGCCGAAGCGCAGGGCCGCCGCCCGCGACGGCGCGTTGAGGGCGTTGCACTTCCACTCGTAGCGACGGTAGCCGAGCGTGTCGAAGGCATGCCGCATGAACAGGAACTGCGCTTCCGTGGAGGCGGGCGTGCGCTGCAGCGAGCGGCCGTAGACGATGTTGCCGACCTCGACGACGCGGTTCGCCGCGTCGATGCGCATCAGCGTCTGGTAGCCAAGCGCCCGGCCGGAGACAGCATCGAGCACGGCGAAGAAAAGCGGATCGGGCGACACAGCCTTCTCCGCCAATCCCGCCGCGAAGGCGGCGGGATCCGGGTACGGTCCGTCGCCCAGGTACCACCACCGGCCTTCCTCGTCGGGCCCGTGCGTCTCGGCGAACAGGTCCGCGGCGTGGCGCGCCGCATCGAGCGGGACGAGGCGCACGAAGCGGCCGGACAGCTCCGTGCGCTCCGGCCGAAGCGCCGGAGCGGTGGACACGGGCTCGCCGATGGGCAGGTCCGCCGGCACGCTGGTGTTGCGCATCCCGCCGCTCCGGACAGCCGGTCCGCGCCGTCAGTGGTTGTCGCGGGGCACGCCCTTGGTCTGCGCGACCTTCTGGTACTTCACGGCCGGCTTGAGGACCATGCCGTTGCCGAGCTGGTCGACCATCGAGCGCTGGATCTCCTGCCAGGGCGTCTGGCTGTCGGGGATCTTGAAGCCGCCCTTCTTGGCCAGCTCCGCGCGGCGTTTCGCCATCTCGTCGTCGCTGATCAGGATGTTGGCGGTGCCCTTCTTGAGGTCGATGCGCACGCGGTCGCCGGTCTTCAGGATGGCGAGGCCGCCGCCGGCCGCCGCTTCCGGCGACGCGTTGAGGATCGAGGGCGAGCCGGACGTGCCGGACTGGCGGCCGTCGCCGATGCAGGGCAGCGAAGTGATGCCCCGCTTCAGGAGCGCCGCCGGCGGCTGCATGTTCACCACCTCCGCCGCGCCCGGATACCCGATCGGCCCGGTGCCGCGCATGAACAGCATGCAGTGCTCGTCGATCTTCAGCTTCGGATCGTCGATGCGGTGGTGGTAGTCCTCGGGTCCGTCGAACACGATGGCGCGGCCCTCGAAGGCCTCGGGGTCCTTCGGGTTGGAGAGATAGCGCTGCCGGAACTCCGGCGAGATCACGCTCGTCTTCATCACCGCGTTGTCGAAGAGGTTGCCCTTCAGCACGAGGAAGCCGGCGTTCTTCATCATCGGCTTGTCGACGGGATAGATGACGTCGTTGTCCTGCACCACCGTGGAGCGGCAGTTTTCGCCCATGGTGCGGCCGTTCACGGTCAGCGCGTCCTCGTGGATGAGCTTCTTCTTCATGAGCTCGTTCACGACGGCGGGCACGCCGCCGGCGCGGTGGTACTCCTCGCCGAGGTACTTGCCGGCCGGCTGCAGGTTGACGATCAGCGGCACCTTGAGGCCGACCTTCTCCCAGTCCTCGACGCGCAGGTCGACGCCGATGTGGCGGGCGACGGCGTTGATGTGGATGGGCGCGTTGGTCGAGCCGCCGATGGCGGAGTTGACGACGATGCAGTTCTCGAAGGCCTTGCGGGTGAGGATGTCGGAGGGCTTCAGGTCCTCCCACACCATGTCGACGATGCGCTTGCCGGTCTCGTAGGCGATCTGGCCGCGCTCGCGGTAGGGCGCCGGGATGGCGGCGCAGCCGGGCAGCGACATGCCGAGCGCCTCGGCCAGCGAGTTCATCGTCGAGGCGGTGCCCATCGTGTTGCAATGGCCGACCGAAGGCGCCGAGGAGGCGACGATGTCCATGAACTCCTCGTAGCCGATCTCGCCGGCGGCGAGCCGCTCGCGGCTCTTCCAGACGATGGTGCCCGAGCCCGAGCGCTCGCCCTTCCACCAGCCGTTCAGCATCGGGCCGCCGGAAAGCACGATCGCGGGGATGTTCACGGTCGCCGCCGCCATGATGCAGGCGGGGGTCGTCTTGTCGCAGCCCGTCGTCAGCACGACGCCGTCGAGCGGATAGCCGTAGAGGATCTCGACGAGGCCGAGATAGGCGAGGTTGCGGTCGAGCGAGGCGGTCGGGCGCTTGCCCGTCTCCTGGATCGGGTGGACGGGGAACTCGAAGCACACGCCGCCCATCGCCGTGATTCCCTCGCGCACGCGCTTGGCGAGGTCGAGGTGGTGGCGGTTGCAGGGCGAAAGGTCGGAGCCCGTCTGGGCGATGCCGATGATCGGCTTGCCCGACATCAGCTCCTCGCGGGTGAGGCCGAAGTTCAGGTAGCGCTCGAGATAGAGCGCGGTCATGCCGGGGTTGTCCGGGTTGTCGAACCACAGCTGCGACCGCAGCCGGCGCTTCGCCTCGGCGCCCGCCTTGGCGGCAGCCTTGCCGGCGACCTTGGCTGGCGCCTTGGCTGCCTTCGCGTCGACGCCCTTGCCGGTCTTGCCCGCGGCCTTGCCGCCCTTGTCCTTGCCCGCCATCTCCGGTCTCCCCCGCATTTTGCGCATCGGCTCTTCATCGAACCGATTTGATTTCGCCGGCAGCATCGCCCTAAATGCGCGCCGAAATCAACGCCCGATCCATGCCGGGCGCGCGGGGGAGACGGTCATGCTGCACACGGTCGGGGCCTTCAGCCGGATCGGCGAGGAGAACGCGTTCGCGGTCCTCGCCCGCGCCACGGAGCTCGCACGGCAGGGGCGCGACATCATCAACCTGGGGATCGGGCAGCCGGACTTCCGCACGCCCGAGCACATCGTCGAGGCGGCCATCAAGGCGCTGCGCGACGGCCACCACGGCTACACGCCCGCCAACGGGATCCTGCCGCTGCGCGAGGCCGTCGCGGCCGACCTGCACAAGCGCTTCGGCGCCACGGTCGATCCCGACCTCGTCCTGATCGTGCCCGGCGGCAAGGTGACCATGTTCATGGCCATCCTGATGTTCGGCGAGCCGGGCGCCGAGATCCTCTATCCCGATCCCGGTTTCCCGATCTACCGCTCGATGATCGAGTTCACCGGGGCGACGCCGATCCCCGTGCCGATCCGCGAGGAGAACGGCTTCGCCTTCTCGGCGGAGGAGACGCTGTCGCTCATCACGCCGCGCACGCGGCTGCTCATCGTCAACTCGCCGGCCAACCCCACCGGGGGCGTTACGCCGAAGGAGGAGATCGACAAGCTCGTCGCCGGCCTCGCGCGGTTCCCCGACGTCGCGATCATGTCCGACGAGATCTACGCGCAGATGACGTATGACGGGCTGGAGCACCGCACGCTGCTCGCCTATCCCGAGATCCGCGACCGGCTCATCCTGCTCGACGGCTGGTCGAAGACCTACGCGATGACCGGCTGGCGCATGGGCTACTCGATCTGGCCGAAGCCGCTCTACGACAACGCCCGCAAGCTGGCGGTGAACTCCTATTCCTGCGTCAACGCGTCCGCGCAGTTCGCCGGGCTCGCCGCCCTCACCGGCCCGCAGGACGCGGTGCACGAGATGGTGGCGGAGTTCGACCGTCGCCGGAAGGTCGTCACCGAAGGGCTCAACGCGCTGCCCAACGTGTCGGCCGCGGTGCCAAAGGGGGCGTTCTACGCCTTCCCCAACATCTCCCGCACGGGCTGGAAGGCGAAAAAGCTCGCCTCCGCGCTGCTGGAGGAGGCCGGCGTCGCCACGATCGGCGGGCCCGACTTCGGCGTCCACGGCGAGGGCTTCATCCGCCTGTCCTATGCCAACTCCACGGAAAACATCCGCAAGGCGCTTGCGCGGATGGGCGAATTCCTCGATAGCCATCGACCGGCGTGAGGCGTGGCCGCCGCGCGCGGCCGGACCTGACGCGGTGACCCGATGAACGCTTCGACGACCCTCCGCCGCGCGGCGGCGCTGGCCCTGATTCTCGCGCCGCTCGCCCTCGCCGGAGGCGCTTCGGCCGGGGACGGCAAGCCCCTCACCGTCGAGGTGGTCAACCGCTCCGTGCAGACGCTCTGCGCCGAGGACGACAACATCTACCTCACCTTCGCAAGCCCGAAGGTCCGCCACTTCAAGATCGAGGCGCGCCACCCGGCGGTGATCGGCTCGATCGTCGTGGATTCGACCGCGCCCGACTTCACCAACTGCACCATCGAGGACAAGCCGCCGAACCCGAACGCCAAGGACGAGCGGATCATCATCCACGAGGACGACCAGCTCATGCTGGTGGGCCACCGCAACGACCCGGAGTTCTGGCGCAGGGACGAGGTGCCGGTGCGCGTCGGCGACCGCGAGGAGCACAACATCTTCCTGCTCCAGCTCTTCCTGAAGCGGCCGGGCAAGGAGCCCTACGAGCACCTCGTGCTCTATCCGATGGACGGCTACTGGCGCGCCCGGCCGCTGCCGCCGGCGCGCCTCGAGCAGGTGGCCTACGGCACGTCCTTCCTGGTGGGGACCGTGGAGGAGAAGAAGCGGCCCTTCGTGGCGCTGAAGTCCGTGCGGTTCGACCCGCGCGCCCGCATCTTCCACCTGACATTCCCGAAGAACGACGTGGCCACCGTGCGCGTGGCCAGCATCACCGAGGCCGCCACCATGGTGGAGGTGATGTTCGAGAAGCCGGTGACGCGGCGGCCCTTCGCGGCCCTGCGGTCGATGTACGTCACCGACGTCAACGCCGACGCCTCGCTCGTCGCCCACCGCGCGCCCTGGCGCAAAGGCTGGGAGCAGCGCCCGGTGATGCAGTTCAAGGGCAACACCGTGAACGAGTTCTGGCTCGGCCGGGCCGTCCCCTCGCGCCACAACACGAGCGCGCCGGACACTCTGCTCTACGACTTCATGCCGGACTGAGGCACGACGCGGCGGTCCGAAGGGCGTCAGTCGCCGCCGCCGTCCCCGCCGCCGTCGCCGTCGCTGTCCCCGTCGCGGTCACGGTCGCGACCGCCAGACCAGGACCCCTCGCCACTGCCGTCGACGCGCCGCGGACGCGGATCGTTGCGTTTGCGCCAGGACTCGTAGGCCACGGCGGCGGCCACGGCACAGAAACAGAGGATGACGACGAGAAGCACGAAGCGGTCGGGCATGTCCGTTCGCCTGCACGGGGCGGTCCACGGGTGTCCTTACCGCGCAGATCCTAACGAACGGCCTCCATGCGCCTGCCGCACGGTCACGCGGCCTTGGCGGCGGGTTCGGGCCGGTCCTGCAGTGCGGCGGTGTCGACGGGCTGCGGCGGACGCGGCCGCTTGTCGCGCGTCAGCCGTCGCCGGCGCGGCGGACGGCCTTCCTCCCACATGGCAAGGAGAATGGCGGCTGACAGGACGAGTGACGGCCCGAAGAGAAGCAGCGAGTCCACGGTGTCGCACCCCCATGATTCGCTGCACGAGGGTAGGCAGAAGGGAGTGAGTCGCAACGAACGGCAGGTTGAATGTTTCTCGAAGAATCGCCGTTCGGTTGCTTCCGCTCAGATCGGCGCGAGCATGGCGAGCCAGGCCGCGAGGAAGGGAAAAGGCAGGGACACGACGATGCGCAGGACCACGAACCGGAAGGGCATGAACGGCACCTCCCAGACGAGGATGCGGTTGAGCGTGTAGAGCGACCATGCGGTGACGAAGGCAACGATCTGCGGCAACCCGGCGCCGGCCTTCAGCGCCGCCGAGCCCAGCGCGAAGCCGACGACCGGCCCGCCCGGCGTCAGCGCGCCGGCGATGCTGGCGCCGGCGATGCCCAGCAGGCCCGAACCGGGGCCCAGCAGGGTGTTCACCAGATCCTGCGGCAGCACCCGCGCCAGGAAGCCGGCGCCGATGATGCCGACGGCGAGGCGGGGCATCAGGTTGAGGAAGTCCCACAGCGTGAACATCAGCGCGTTCTTCGCCGTGCCGTCCTTGCGGCGCAGGGCGGCGAGCAGAAGGATGCCGACGATCACGTACAGCAGGGCGGTGACGATGATGATGATCACGCCGCGCCGCCCCCCTTCGTGCCGTCGAGCCCTTCACCCGCCTGGAACCAGGCATGACGCGAAACGCGCCGCGCCAGCCAGCCGCAGGCGACGGGGATCCAGACGGACGAGGCGATCCGCCAGCCGACGAAGCCGGCGCCGAAGAAGGGAAGCTCCCAGATCACCGCCCGGTTGAGTCCGAGCAGCAGCCAGCCGGTGATGAAGGCGATGGCGGCCCCGGCATCGGCCCCCGCGACGAGGAACGTGGCGGCCAGAGGAAACACCGTGAACGGGCCCGCCGGGATGAGTACGCCGGCCAGCGTCGCGATCAGGAGGCCCCTGATGCCGGAGCTGCCGCCCAGCCACCGCACGATCGTCTCGCGCCCGACCATCAGGCGGATCAGCGCGCCGATGAGCGTGCCGGCCACGACCTTCGGCACGATCTCGAGGAAGAGGACGATGTCCTCCTGCAGCACGTGCATGAAGACATCGGGGCCGTCGCGCCGCCAGACCGCGACCGCCGCGGCCAGCGAACTCGCTGCGACGATCCAGAAGCTCCAGTCGAGGCCGCGCCGGGGCCGGCCCTGCGGCAGCGGTGGCGGATCGTTGGCGGGGACGGACACGGGCCTGGCGAGCTCGACGGGCTGGAAAGGGGGCGGGGCGGATGCGATGCGGGACGACGAGGGCGGCCCGAGGCGACTTTGTCGGCAGGCCGGGCGGCGCGCAAGCGCTGCGGGCGCAGGTC
Organism: Hyphomicrobiales bacterium; assembly: GCA_027489275.1. GTDB lineage: Bacteria > Pseudomonadota > Alphaproteobacteria > Rhizobiales > Beijerinckiaceae > Alsobacter. The sequence goes on along the minus strand of JAIYAB010000491.1, from coordinate 2,903 downwards.
CGCCCGGCGGGGAAGAGCCGTCAGGGGGCGGAACCTGGCTCCAATCCCCGCGCGATCGCCTATAGTGCGGCTGCACGATCCCTGCGGAGCCCGCCGATGACCGACCAGCGCCTGCCCCTGCTCGCCGAACTGGAACGCCGCGTATTGTGGCTGGCATCCTGGACCATCCACAACGCGAACCATGTGCGCGCGGGCGACGAGGTGAAGGTGGGCGGGCACCAGGCGTCCTCCGCCTCGCTCGCCACCATCATGACCGCGCTCTATTTTGCGGCACTGCGACCGCAGGACCGGGTGGCGGTGAAGCCGCACGCCTCCCCGGTGTTCCACGCCATCCAGTACCTCGCCGGGAACCAGAGCCGGGCCAAGCTGGAGGCGTTCCGCAGCTACAAGGGCGCGCAGAGCTATCCATCGCGCACAAAGGACGTCGACGACGTCGACTTCTCGACCGGCTCGGTCGGCCTCGGCGTGGCGCAGACGCTGTTCTCATCGCTGGTGCAGGACTACGTGACCGCCCGCGGCTGGATGAAGGACCGCCCCGAGGGCCGCATGGTGTCGCTCGTCGGCGACGCCGAGATGGACGAGGGCAACATCTATGAGGCCCTGATCGAGGGCTGGAAGCACGGGCTGCGCAACTGCTGGTGGATCGTCGACTACAACCGCCAGTCGCTCGACAGCGTCGTCCGCGAAGGGCTCTGGCAGAAGTTCGAGAGCATCTTCCGCGGCTTCGGCTGGGACGTCGTGATCCTGAAATACGGGATGCTGCAGCAGGCCGCGTTCGCCGAGCCGGGCGGCGAGCGCCTTCGCCGGTGGATCGACGCCTGTCCCAACCAGCTCTATTCCGCGCTCACCTTCCAGGGCGGCGCGGCGTGGCGGAAGCGCCTGCTCGACGAGATCGGCGACCAGGGCCCGGTGACGCGCCTCATCGAGAGCCGCAGCGACGCTGAGCTCGCCGCGCTGATGGGCAATCTCGGCGGCCACGACCTGCCGAGCCTCGTGCAGGCGTTCGAGGAGGCCGCCCGGCACGACCGGCCGGTGTGCTTCATCGCCTACACGATCAAGGGTCATGGCCTGCCCCTGGCCGGCCACAAGGACAACCACGCCGGGCTGATGACGCCAACCCAGATGGAGCGGTTCCGCGCGGCGATGGGCGTGCGCACGGGCCACGAATGGGACAAGTGGGAGGGCGCGAGCGCCGACCCCGCCGCGCTGGAGCGGTTCGTCGCAGCCGCGCCGTTCTTCCGCGAGGGCACCCGCCGGCTTTCCGCCCCGGCGGTGCCGGTGCCGGCCGCCCTGCCGGCGCCCGCCCATGGCGGCAAGCCGGTGTCGACGCAGATGGGCTTCGGCCAGGTCCTGAACGAGATTGCGCGCGAGGACACAGCGCTGGCCGCGCGCATCGTCACGACCTCGCCCGACGTCACGGTCTCCACCAATCTCGGCCCCTGGGTGAACCGGCGCGGGCTGTTCGCCAGGGAGAAGCTGGCCGATACCTTCAAGGCCGAGCGCATCCCCTCGACCTACAACTGGGAATTCGGCCCATCCGGCCAGCATCTCGAACTCGGGATCGCCGAGTCGAACCTCTTCCTGATGCTGTCGGCGCTGGGGCTGTCCCACTCGATCAACGGCGAGCGGCTGCTGCCCATCGGCACGGTCTACGACCCGTTCATCTACCGGGCCGCCGACCAGCTCAACTACGCCTGCTACCAGGACGCGCGGTTCATGCTGGTGGCCACGCCCTCGGGCGTGACGCTGGCGCCGGAGGGTGGGGCGCACCAATCCATCGGCACGCCGCTGGTGGGGCTGGCGCAGGACGGCCTGTGCGCCTTCGAGCCGGCCTTCCTCGACGAACTCGCCGTGATCATGCGCTTTGCCTTCGACTACATGCAGCGCGACGGCGAGGGCGATCCCGACGAGACGACGTGGCTGCGCGACCAGACGGGCGGCTCGGTGTACCTGCGCCTGTCCACCCGCCCGGTCGAGCAGCCGCCGCGTGCGATGGGCGAGGATCTGGCCCGCGACATCGTCAACGGCGCCTACTGGCTGCGCAGGCCGGGGCCCAACGCATCCGTCGTCATCGCCTACCAGGGCGCCGTCGCGCCCGAGGCGATCGCGGCGACGGGGCTGCTGTCGGAGGACCGGCGCGACGTGGGGCTGCTCGCCATCACATCCGCCGACCGCCTCAACGCCGGGCACCAGGCGGCCGAGCGCGCGCGCCAGCGCGGAACGCCGGACGCGATGAGCCATGTCGAGCGCCTGCTCGCATCCCTCTCGCGCGAGTGCGGGATCGTCACCGTCATCGACGGCCATCCGGCGACGCTGGCGTGGATCGGCGGGGTGATGGGCCACCGGGTGAAGGCGCTCGGCGTCGAGCATTTCGGACAGACCGGCACCATCGCCGACCTCTACCGTCACCACGGGATCGACGCCAACGCCATCGTCCATGCCGCCCAGGCTGTGAGCACAGGCCGAACCGTCCGCTACCTGCGGGCGCTGCCGGAGTGAGCGACGCAGATCGGCAACACCCGCCGGGCCGATCGCGCCCGGCCGAATCGCCAACTCGACGCTGCAATCAGAAGCTGTAAACATGCAGGTGAATGAAACGGTGGCTTGAGTTCGGCCGTTTCCCGTGTTCGCAGAGGGGTTTCGGATTGCGCATGACCGGACGTTCGACGCTCGCCACCCTCTGTCTCGCGATCGCCGCCGCCCTCGCTCCGGCGATCGCGCCGGCGCAGATGGCGCTTCCGATTCCCGGTTCGGGCGCGCCGGCGCCGTCCGGCCAGCCCGGGCTTCCGGGCGCCGTCGGAGTGCCGTCCCGTCCGGCGGGACCGCCCGGCTTTCCCATGCCCGCGCTCGGCGAGGCGACCCTGCCGCCGTCCATGCGCCCCCCGCCGCCCGATCCGTTCGCC
>JAIYAB010000363.1 GCA_027489275.1 Hyphomicrobiales bacterium | reverse complement strand
GTGATCGTCTCGGCGACGGGCGTCACCGACGGCGCGCTGCTCGCCGGCGTGCGCTTCGGCAAGGACGTGATCGAGACCGAGACCATCGTCTACCGCTCCATCACCGGCACCGTGCGCAAGATCCACGGCGAGCACCGCGAGTTCGAGAAGTTCCGCCTCGACTGAAGGTCCGGCAGCCGATGGGCGGGGCGGTTGCAGCCTCCCTCGTAATCGCCGCGGCCCTGGCCTTCGCCCAGGGTCCGTCCCGCGCGCAACCGGCGCAGGACTGGCCCACTGTGAAATGCGCGCGCTACAAGGCCGCCTGGGCCGATGCGCTGGCGCGGCGCGGACGGCGCGGGCTGAGCGATGATTTCATCGCCAGCCACGATGCATTCCTCGCGTCCGGCTGCACGGCCCGCGCGGATGTCTGTCCCCGCTCGCCCGAGGAACTCGATCTCGCGAACGTTCTGACCGTCCTCGCCATGAACGCGGGGACGGCGAGCACCTTCCTTCCGTTTGCCTGCCGGCGGTAGGCCGGCCCGCCTCTGCTTACGAAGGCCGTGCCAATTCAACGGTGCATGGCGGGTTTCCGGCGTGGCCGGGGCGTAGAATCACGCTTAAGCAGGGGGCATGTCTCGTCCGTTTCTCGGCGTGGAACGCTCCGTCACCGGCCGCCGGTGGCGGGACAGGCTCGACGATGCCGGTCGCGCGCAGGCGCTGGCCATGGTGCAGGCGCACGGCCTTGACGACGTGGTGGCGCGGGTCCTTGCGGCGCGCGGCGTCCGGGCCGAGGACGCCGATACGTTTCTAGACCCGCGCCTGCGCACCCTGCTGCCGGAGCCCTTCACGCTGGTCGGCATGGAGCCGGCCGTCACGCGGCTGTCCGACGCCGTGACGCGGGGCGAGACCGTCGCCGTGTTCGGCGATTACGACGTTGACGGGGCCTGCGCTGCCGCCTTGCTGTGCGGTTATCTCGACGCGGCGGGAACGCCGCGGCTGTTGCACATTCCCGACCGCCTCGTGGAGGGATACGGACCGAACGTCGAGGCGATCCGCGCGCTGGCGCAACGCGGCGCGACGCTGCTGGTGACGGTCGACTGCGGCACGACGAGCCACGAGCCTTTCGCCGAGGCCGCGCGCCTGGGGCTCGACGTCGTGGTGCTCGACCACCACCAGGCGCCTGAGCTGCTGCCGCCAGATGCGCTGGCTATCGTGAATCCCAACCGGCAGGACGACCTGTCGGGCCTCGGCGCGCTGTGCGCGGGCGGGGTAGTCTTCGTCACGCTCGTCGCGCTCAATCGGGAGCTGCGCAAGCGCGGCTTCTGGTCCGGCGGCGCGGGACCGGACCTGCTGGACAGCCTCGACCTCGTCGCGCTTGCGACCGTCGCCGACGTGGTGCCGCTGGTCGGCCTCAACCGCGCCTTCGTCCGCCAGGGTCTCGCGGTGATGCGCCGGCGCGGCAGGGTCGGACTGCGCGCGCTGGCCGACGTGGCGCGCCTCGACGGGCCGATGCGCCCCTACGATCTCGGCTTCCTGATTGGCCCGCGCATCAACGCCGGCGGAAGGATCGGCGATGCGGCGCTGGGCGCGCGGCTGCTGCTGACGCAGGACGAGATCGAGGCGGGGCGCATCGCCGTCGAGCTCGACCGCCTGAACGGCGAACGACAGGCCGCCGAGCAGGCGATGGTGGCGGAGGGCGAGGCGCTCGCGCTGGCCCAGCTCGGGATCGACGAGGAGGGCGGTTCGGTGGCCGTAGTCGCCTCGCCGGACTGGCATCCGGGCATCGTCGGCCTCGTCGCCTCGCGATTGAAGGAGCGCTTTCAGCGGCCGGTCTTCGCGCTCGCGCTCGGCCAGGACGGGATGGCAACTGGATCTGCCCGGTCCGTGCCGGGCGCCGATGTCGGCCGCGCCGTCGCCGCGGCGGTGGCGGCCGGGGAGGCGCTGAAAGGCGGCGGTCATGCCATGGCGGCCGGCGTGACGCTGCCTTCCGCGAACCTCGACCGGTTCCGCGCCTTCATGGAGGAGCGGCTGGCGGCGGCCGTGGCGGCGCACCGCTCCGACCGGGCGCTCGCCATCGACGCCGCCGTCACGGCGGCCGGTGCGCGGCCCGAACTGCTCGCGCGCATCGAGCTGGCCGGGCCGTTCGGATCCGGGCATCCGGAGCCCGTGTTCGTGGTGGCGTCCCACAGGGTCGCCGACGTGGGGGAGGTGGGGCGCGGCCACGTCCGGGTGCGGCTGAAAGCCGCCGACGGCCAGACGCTGGAGGCGATCGCCTTCCGCTGTGTCGACCAGCCCCTCGGCCAGGCGCTGCTGGCCTCGCGCGGCGAGACGGTTCACGCCGCGGGCACGCTCTCGATCAACCGCTGGAACGGCAGCGAGCGAGTCCAGCTCCGCATCATCGATCTTGCGTATCCCGATCCGTCGCGGCTGGCTCCGCCCCGGCCTTGAGCCGCTGCGCCTTCTGTTCGGCGAGAAAGATGTAGAGGCCGGCGGCGATGATGACGACCGAGCCCAGGATCAGCGCCGGTCCCGGCACATCGCCGAAGATGAGCCAGCCGAGCAGGACGGCCCAGGCGATCTGCGTGTACTGGTAAGGCACGACCACCGCCGCGGGCGCGAGCTTCAGCGAGCGGTTCACGCACATGTGGGCGAGGGCGGCGACGACGCCGAGCATGCCCAGCAGCAGGAAGTCGATCGGCGTCGGCGTCACCCAGCCGAACGGCGCCATCGCCGCGCCGGCCACAAGGGCCGCCACGGTCTGCCAGGTCACCAGCGTCGTGTCCGGCGTGCCGCGCAGCGTGCGGGTGGTGATCATCAGCAGGGCGAAGAGCAGGCTGCCGCCGAGCGCCACCAGAGAAGGCAGGCCGAGCGACGCCGACGTCGGCTGCATGGCGATCAGCACGCCGACGAAACCGACGAGAACCGCTGCCCACCGCCGCGCATCGACTTTCTCCCCGAGCAGCGGCCCCGACAGCGCCGTCACCCAGATCGGGCCCGCCAGATAGAAGGTGACGACGTCGGCGAGCGGCAGGTAGGCGACCGCCCAGTAGAACGCAGCAACCTCGGCGGTGGAGAAGACCACTCGCAAAAGCTGTAGGCCCGGCCGCGGGGGCGACGCGACGCGCCGCACCCCCTCGCGCCAGATCATCGGCGCCAGCATGACCATGGCGAAAAGCGATCGGATCAGGAGGACTTGCCCGACCGTGTAGGTGGCGACCAGCCATTTGCCCATGACGTCGTTGACGACGAACAGGAAGATGCCGAGCAGCATCATCCCGATGCCGAGCAGCGCGCCGCCGCTCACGGCGGGATGGGCGGCGGCCTGCGCGAGGGCCGCGCCGGCGTCCTGCGGAGTTGCGCCGCGCGCCTGCGCGGCGCGATCCTCTGCCGTGCTCATGGATGGACCTTGGGGGAACTCGGTGTGAATCGGGCGGCCGGATGGTCTCTTAGTCGGTTTCGCCGCCGCGCGCGAGGGCCTGCCTCGAGTGGAAAAGTCGCTGCGCCGGCCCTTGTCGCCGCTCCAGAAGCTTCGTATAAGCCGCTCGCGCTGCGCCCTTCGTCTAGCGGTCCAGGACGTCGCCCTTTCACGGCGAAAACACGGGTTCGAGTCCCGTAGGGCGCGCCAGCGTTTCCATTGCTGGTCCATGCTTCCTGTCCCCCGAGCCCCGGCGTAACGGAGAGCCTCCTGTCGGCCCCCAATGGGTCGTCCGATCCGTGGCGCGACGACTTTCAATGCGTGCGCGGCCTTGACACGAGGCCTCTTCGGCGTGGCGGGCAATGTTCGCTCCTGTCCTCGAAACGACAGCCCGTAAACTCAACCGCAGATATAAGATTCCATCATTTTTACGTCGAACGGGAGGAGCCGGACATGAAACTCACGAGGCGTGTTGCCGCGTTCGGAGGGCTCGGATTCCTGTCGGCTGCGGCGCTGCCGTCATCTGTCTTCGCGTATGACGGACTGGTCGCCGATCTCTCCGAGGGCGTCGAGGACTTCAAGATCGCATCGGACGCGTATGTCTTCGGCTACCCGCTGGTGACCATGGAATTCACGCGGCGCGTCATCACGAACGTCGCCGCGCCCGTGGGCACGCGCGGGCCTATGGGCCAGATCATCAAGCTGCGCTCATACCCCGACGCGACGTTCCGGGACGTGACCGCGCCGAACGCCGACACGCTCTACACGACGTCCTTCTTCGACGTCGGAGACGAGCCGTGGGTTCTCAGCGTCCCCGACATGAAGGACCGCTATTTCCTGCTTCCGATGCTGAGCGGCTGGACGGACGTCTTCGAGGTTCCGGGCAAGCGCACCACCGGGACGACGGCGCAGACCTACCTGGTCTCGGGGCCGGGCTGGAACGGCACGGTGCCGGCGGGAATGAAGCAGCTCAAGTCGCCGACGAGCCTCGTGTGGCTGCTGGGGCGAATCTACTGCACCGGGACGCCCGAGGACTACGCGGCGGTCCATGCGCTGCAGGACCAGTTCAAGCTCTATCCGCTCAGCGCGCACGGCAAGGCCTGGACGCCGCCAGCAGGCAAGGTGGATCCGGCGATCGACATGAAGACGGCCGTGCGAGAGCAGGTGAACAAGCTCACCGCGACCGAGTACTTCACGCTTCTCGCCGAACTGCTCAAGCGAAATCCGCCCTCGCCGAAGGATGCCCCGGCCCTCAAGCGCTTCGCCCGGATCGGGCTTGTGCCGGGCAAGAGCTTCGAACCCAGGGGCATCGATCCGCGGTGGGAGAAGCGGCTGCCGTCGCTCAGCTTCGACCGCATCATGCTGCACTTCAAGTTCAGCGACGGGGACATGAAGCAGATCAACGGCTGGGGCTTCACGACGAAGGCGGGGCTCTATGGCACCAACTACATTCAGCGCGCCCTCGTCACCGCAATCGGCCTCGGCGCCAACAGGCCGCAGGACGCCGTCTACCCGACATCGCTGAAGCCCTCGACATTCGAGTCCTACAGCGGCGCGAACAAGTACGTGATGCGCTTCCCAAAGGGTCAATTGCCGCCCGTGCAGGGCTTCTGGTCGCTGACGATGTACGACGAGAACTACTTCTTCGTCGCCAATCCGATCAACCGGTACTCGATGAGCGTCCGCACGAACCCGAAGCTCGAGAAAGACGGCTCCCTTGTCATCTACATCCAGAACGAGTCCCCCGGAGCGGACAAGGAGGCGAACTGGCTTCCGGCGCCGAAGGGCAAGTTCCTGTTGATGCTGCGCCTTTACTGGCCCGACGAGACCAAGCCCTCGATCATCGACGGGTCGTGGATCATCCCGCCGGTCACCAAGGTCTAGGCTTCACCACCCGCGGCGGCCGTCAGGTATTTCGTCGACCGCCGTACCGCTTCACGCGCCCCCATGCGGGGACGCGGGAACCGTCCATCGTCCCGAAGGGCGTCGGCCTCAGTCCACCGCCTTCACCACTGCGTCGAGAACAGGGCCGATCTCGCCTCGCACGACGAGATGGGCGGCGTCGTCGAGCGGCGTCGCTTCGCGGTTGAGGATCACGAGCTTCGTGCCCTGCCGCTGCGCGATGAGCGGCAGGCGCGCCGCGGGCTGCACGACGAGCGACGATCCGATCGCCAGGAAGAGATCGCAATCCACGAGGGCGCCGAAGGCGCGCTGCATGGCATCCTCCGGCATCGGCTGGCCGAAGGAGATCGTCGCAGACTTCACGATCCCGCCGCAGTCACGGCAGGCCGGGGGGACGCCGGACACCTCGAAACGCCGGCGCACCCAGTCGATCTCGTGGCGCAGATCGCAGGACAGGCAGCGGGCATAGGTGCCGTTGCCGTGCAGTTCGATGATGGCTTCCGGCGGCAGGCCCGAGCGGTGGTGCAGGTCGTCGATGTTCTGCGTGATGACGGCGCGCAGCCTGCCGCGCGCGTGGAGGCGCGCCAGCGCGTCGTGCCCGCGGCCCGGCCGGGCGTCGCGATAGAGGTCGTCCATGACGAACTTGCGCCGCCAGGCCTCCGCCCGCGCCTCGGCGCTGGCCATATACAGGTCAAAGGGAATGGGCCGGTTGGCTGTCCATGGACTGCCGGGCGAGCGGAAGTCCGGCACGCCGGACTCGGTCGAGATGCCCGCGCCCGTGAAAGCGACGATGCTGCGCGCGGCGCGCAGGAGGCCCGCAAGGGTTTCGAGCGTGTCATCCATGTCGACCCTGCGCACTCTCGTCGTTGCAAGGATGGGGTAGGCGGAACCGGCTTCAAGGGCCGTCGCCTGCGCCGGATCAAGTCGCCGTCACCCCTCGGTGGCCGGGCCGGCGTCGCGGCCGGAGCGCAAGGGGCGTTCCTCCATCGCGGCGAGGGCTGCCAGCGCGCAGGTGAGCCCCAAAGCCGCCGCCGCGAACATCCAGCCGAAGGCGGCGGTGACGCCGGGCGTGGCGGCGGGACCGCCGGCAGGC
>JAIYAB010000474.1 GCA_027489275.1 Hyphomicrobiales bacterium | reverse complement strand
GATCCGCCGGCAGGCCGGTATGGTTGAGGATGATGGTGCTCTCGGGGAAATCCGCCGCGAGCCGGGCTGCCTCGCCGAGATGCCACCAGGGCGTCTGGAGGTCGAAGCGCAGGCCCAGAGGGGCGAGCCTGGCGTAACCCTCGCGCCAAAGCGGATCGGCCATGCCACCCGGCGCACCGTCCCCCGGCGCGGCATTGGCACGCGGCTTGTGGCGGACCGAACGGACGAAACCGCGTGCGGCATGGCTTTCCAGCACGGAAGCGCAATCGGCCCGGTCAAGCCAGGCCTGCGCGACAGCCACGCTGGGAAGACCGGTCTCCTCGCGCAAGGCGGCGATATAGGTCATCTCGCCCACGGGATCACGCGGGTCCCATTCGGCCTCGACATAGACGCTGGCGAGCAGGCGGTAGGGCCCGGCATCACGGCGATAATCGGCGGGAAGGTAGGGACGGCGAAGCGCGGAATAATCACCGTAGCGGAAGCGGATCGGCGGCGCATCGCACAGCCAGGGATGATAGTTCCGGCCCGGATCCCAGACATGGTGATGTGCATCCACCACGGCGCGTCCAGCCCCGTTCTGGTTGACCGATCCTGCCCCTGGCTGGTGTGAAATCGCTGCCTCCCGGATTGACGGCAGGGCCACTATAGCTAATGGTTCCCGGGTCGCAAGTATGCTGCATACAGTTTTTCAGGGAGGTTCACCTCGATGGTCCAGGCCAAGGCTCCGCACGGGTTCCAGCGCCCCTACAAGGGCGTGTTCCCGGTTGTTCCCACGATCTTCGACAAGGCGGGCGGCCTCGACCTCGAGGGGCAGAAGCGTTGCCTCGATTTCATGATCGATGCCGGCTCTCACGGCCTCTGCATTCTGGCAAATTTCTCCGAGCAGTTCGTTCTTTCCGATGCCGAGCGCGAGGTGCTGACGAAACTCTGCCTTGACCATGTGGCCGGCCGCGTGCCGGTGATCGTCACGACGACCCATTTCTCGTCCCGAATCTGCGCCGAGCGCTCGCGCGCTGCCGAGGAAATGGGCGCGGCCATGGTCATGATCATGCCGCCCTATCATGGGGCCACCTTCCGCGTGGGCGATGCGCAGATCGCCGAGTTCTTCAAGGTCGTCTCCGATGCTATCTCGATCCCGATCATGATCCAGGACGCGCCGGTGGCCGGCACGCCGCTGCCGCCCGCCCTGCTGGCCCGACTGGCGAAAGAGATCGAACAGGTCGCCTATTTCAAGATCGAGACGGCCGGTGCCGCGACGAAGCTGCGAGACCTGCTGGCCCTTGGCGGGACGGCGATCGAAGGCCCGTGGGATGGCGAGGAAGCCATCACGCTGATGGCCGATCTCGATGCGGGCTGCACCGGCGCGATGACCGGCGGCGGCTATCCCGACGGAATCCGGCAGATCATGGACCCGTGGTTCGCGGGAGACCGGGCCGGCGCCCGCGCCGCCTATGCGCGCTGGCTGCCGCTGATCAACCACGAGAACCGGCAGTGCGGGCTGATCACGGCGAAGATCCTGATGAAGGCCGGCGGCATCATCGCCTGCGACGACGTGCGCCACCCGCTCCAGCGGCCGGCCCCCGGCGCCGAGGCCGGGCTGCTGGAACTCGCCCGCGACCTCGACGTGATGGCGCTACGCTGGGCGAAGTGACGCGGATCGCGATCCCGGCGGGTTCTTCCGGCCGGTCATGCGAACACGGCAGGAGGTCGACATGTCGCGCGTGAACCACGCCGCCGCCGTGAGCCGCCGGACGCTTCTGGCGGCCGCGGCCCTCCTCTGCGCGCCGGGACCGGGCCGCGCCGCGACGCCGCTGCGGCTCGGGCTGCAGAAGACGGGCACGGTGTCGTGGGAGATCGACACGATCCGCCGCCACGGTCTCGACACGCGCCACGGCGTGACGCTGCAGGTGACCGAACTGGCGTCGCCCGAGGCGGCGCGCATCGCGCTGCGCGGCGGCAGCGTCGACGTCATCGTCTCGGACTGGCTGTGGGTGTCGCGGGAACGCGGCCTCGGCGCGCGCCTGAAATACGTGCCGTTCTCCACGGCGGTGGGCGCGCTCGTCGTGGCGAAGACGTCGGCCGTGGCCGCCGTCGCCGATCTGCGGGGCAAGACGATCGCGGTCTCGGGCGGTGCACTCAACGCGAACTGGCTGCTGCTACGCGCGCTGGCGCGCCGCGAAGGGCTCGATCTCGTGCGCGACGCGCAGCCGGCCTTCGGGGCGGCCCCGCTGCTCATGGAAAAGACGCTGCAGGGGGAGTTCGAGGTCGCGCTGACCTTCTGGAACTTCGCGGCACGGCTCGAGACCCAGGGCTTCCGGCAGGTGCTGACGGTGGAGGAAATGTCCCGCCGGCTGGGCGCGGGCGGCGCCGTGTCGAACCTCGGCTACATTTTCGACGAGGCGCTGATGTCCGCGAACGGGCCGGCGCTTTCCGGGTTCCTCGCCGCCAGCCGCGACGCGAAGCGGATCCTGGCAACGTCGGACGCGGAGTGGGAGGCGCTTCGCCCCCTGATGATGGCCGGCGACGAGGCGACGTTCCTGGCCTACCGGCGCCGCTTCCGCGAGGGCATCCCGACGCGCACGGCCGCCGAGGAGGAGGCCGACGCGCGAACGCTCTACGGCATCCTCGCCTCCATCGGCGGCCGCGAGGTCGTCGGCCCCGCGCCGGCGCTCAATCCGGGGACGTTCTACCTGCCCTGACGGCGGTCAGCCGTGGGAGGAGCGAGCTTCGGCGAGGTCGCGCCGCAGCGCGGCCACGACCTCGTCTGTGCGGTCCTCGCGGGGCACGGTCACGTCCATGACGTGCACGACGGATGCGGGCGTGCCGCCCAGGACGAACAGGCGATCGCACAGCAGCAGCGCTTCCTCGACGTCGTGCGTTACCATCAGCGTTGTCGGCCGCGTGGCGGCGTGGAGGGCCGCGAGTTCGGCGCGCAGGCGCCGGGCGGTCGCCTCGTCCAGCGATACGAAGGGCTCGTCCAGCAGCAGCAGGTCCGGCTCCACGATGAAGGCCCGCGCCAGCGCCACGCGGCGGGCGAGCCCGAGTGAGAGCTCGGAGGGAAAGCGCGCGCGATGGCCCGCGAGACCCAGCATGCCCAGCATGGCGTCCAGCCCGCGACCCTCCACGCCGGCCGCGTCCATGCACAGCCGGATGTTTTCATCCACCGTGCGCCACGGCAGCAGCGCCGGTTCCTGGAACACCATGGCAAGCCGGCCCCGGCCGGGCCGGGCGATCGTGCCGTCGAAGTCGGCGTCGAGCCCCGCGATCATCCGCAGCACGGTCGTCTTGCCGCAGCCGGAAGGACCGATCAGCGCGCCGAAGCAGCCGGACGGCATGGCGAACTGCAGGTCGCGCACGACCTCGACGCGCGCCCCGTCGGCTCCCGTGAACGCCTTGGCGGCGATGCTGACGTCAAGCGGGCCGGCGGCGCCAGCGGTTGCTGCGGCGTTCAAGGGGTTGCACCACCAGTGTTTCGATCAGCAGCATCACCAGCACGAAGGCCAGCGCATTGGCAAGGATCGCGCTCACGTCGAAGAGCTGGAAGGCGTTGCCCAGCGCGAAGCCGATGCCGTTCGAGCGGCCGAGCAACTCCACGATCAGCACGATCTTCCAGACCAGCGACAGGCCCGAGCGCGCGGCGGCCATGAGGTAGGGCGCAAGCTGCGGCACGACGACGTGGCGCAGCCGCCGCGCCGTGCCGAAGCGGAAGACGCGGGCGACGTCGTCGAGCGCCGGGTCGAGCGCCCGGGCGCCCTCGCGGACGACAACGACCGTATTGGGCAGCTTGTTGATGGCGACGGCGGCGACCGCAGCCGCCTCGGTGAGCCCGAACCAGACATAGATGAGGATGATCACCACCAGCGCCGGCAGGTTCAGCAGCAGCACGATCCACGGGTCGACGAAGCGGTCGAGCAGCGGGCGCCGGCCCAGGGCATAGCCCAGCGCCGAGCCGAACCCCATGGCGAGGACGAAGGCCGCCGCGGTGCGGCTCAGCGTGGCGGCGAGATCGCCGACCAGCGTGCCGGTGCGCACGCCCTCCAGCATCGCCGTCACGACGGAGAGCGGGCCGGGCAGCAGCCGCGGGCCGGCCAGCGAGGAGGCGACCACCCACAGGCCGATGAAGGCGAGGGCTGAAGCGAGCGGCAACAGCAGGCGATAGCGCAGGATCGTCATGTCTCGTCCCGCGGGGCGCGGCCGAGGACGCCGCGCTGGGGGTCGTAGCCGCGCACGGCGACGGCGAAGGCGATCGCCGCGAAGGCGAGCACCGCGCCGATGTTCCCCCATGCGGCCTGCCCGTAGAGCGCGAAGCGCACCATCTCGACGACGTGGGTGAACGGGTTCGCCTGCGCCGCCCAGGCGATCCACGACGCGCCACTCTCGCGGATCCGCCAGAGCGGATAGAGCGCTGTCGAGAAGAAGAAGGCTGGGAAGATGACGAAGTTCATCGTCCCCGCAAAGTTCTCCAGCCGCTTGATGTGGACGGAGAGGACGAGGCCGATGGCCGACAGGCACAGCCCCCCGAGCACCAGGGCGGGAAGCACGGTGAGCGCGCCGGCCGGCGGCATCTCGACGTCGAAGGCCCAGGCCACCGCGAGGAAGGCGTAGACCTGGAGCACCGCGAGCACGGTGCCGGCGACGAGCTTGCAGAACAGGAGCCAGGCGCGCGGCAGCGGCGCGGTCAGCAGCAGGCGAAGGGTGCCGACCTCGCGGTCGAAGACGAGGGCGAGCGAGGACTGCATGCCCTGGAACAGCAGCACCATGCCGATCAGGCCCGGCAATATGTAGACGTCGTAGGTGACGTAGCTCTGGTAAGGCGGGGTGACGCTGACGCCGAGCACGTCGTGGAAGCCGGCGGCGAAGACGACCAGCCACAGGCTGGGGCGCACCACCGCGGAGACGAGCCGGCCCGTCTGGTTCACGAAGCGCAGCGTTTCGCGCGTCGTGATCGCGCCGAGCGCGGCCATCGCGTGGCGCACGCGTCCCGGCCTCGCGGCGGCGTCCGCGACGGTGCTCATGCGGCGCGGTCCTTGCCCGCGCGCGCGGTCAGCGCGAGGAAGGCCTCCTCGAGCGAGCCCGCGCCCGTCTCCGCCACGATCTGCGCGGGCGGGCCGCTCGCCACGATCCGGCCGCGGTCGAGCACGATCACGGCGTCCGCTGCGGCCACCTCCGAAACGATGTGCGTAGCCCACAGCACCGTGAGCCCCCGGCGGTCCGAAAGCGCGCGGACGTGGGCCACGAGGTCGCGCCGGCTGGCCGGATCGAGACCCTGCGTCGCCTCGTCGAGCAGCAGGATGGAGGGATCCGCCATCAGCGCGCGGCCCAACTCGATCTTGCGGCGGGTGCCGCCCGAGAGCTTGCGCACCTTCGTGCGCCGCTCGTCACCGAGGCCGAAGAGCGACAGCGCGCCGTCGATCGCCGCCGCCCGGCGCGCGCCGGCGAGCCCGTGCAGGCCGGCGAAATAGGCGAGGTTCTGCGCCACCGTCAGGTCGAGGTCGAGCGAGGGTTGCTGGAACACGATGCCGAGCCGGGCCAGCACCGCGACGGGGTTCTCCGACAGGGAAAGGCCGTCGACGGCGACCGCCCCGGAATCGGCTGCGAACAGGCCTGTCAGGATCTGCATCAGGGTCGACTTGCCCGCCCCGTTGGGCCCGAGTAGGGCGGTGAACGAGCCGCGCGGAAGGCTGAACGAAACCCTGTCGAGCGCCGTCACGGCACCGTAGGTCTTCACCAGATCGGCGACCGCGATCCCGGGCAAGGCGTCGTCGGCCCGGTCCGCGGTCATCGCGCCGCTGCGCCGCAGGGCGTCTGGTTGGGAAGCAGGCCCAGCGTGTCCAGCGTGTTGGTCTCGTGCAGGAATCCATCGAGGGGAGCGAGGTCGACGACGGCGTTGTGGGTGGCGAGCAGAACTCCCTGCCGGAGCTGGCGGTCCCACGGGCGGAACGAGCCCGGCACGCCCTTGTAGAGTTCGAGGCGCAACTCCTGATCGAGGATGCGCCGGTGAAGCGGAGCGCCTGTCGGCTGGCGGGCCTCGCGGACCTCGGCCTCGGCGACCGCGCGCACCGCGACCCAGGCGGCCCAATCCGCGTCCGCCATGGGGCGGCCCGCCTCGCGCTCGAAGCGCCGGTTCAACTGGGGCGCGCCATTGCGCTCGTGAAAGGGGCTCCAGGCCACCGCATCGAGGCCGTGCAGCCCGATGACGGGGCGCGGCAGCGCGATGCGATAGGGCATGACGCGTCCGGCATCGCCGAGGCTGTCGGCGATGAAGACGGCGTCGAAATCGGCTCCACCGGTGAGCAGCGCGACGCTGGTCTCCTCGCGGCGGCGCGGATCGTTGCTGACGGCGAAGGCCTTGGCGGCGACGATGCGCGCGCCGAACTTCTTGGCCGAGGCCTGCATGCTCTCGGCCTGGGCCCGGTCCTCGTCCTCGGGGCCGTGCAGCACCAGCAATTTCTTCCAGTTGCGGCGGACGAGGAACTGCGCGAGCGCATCGGTGCGCATGAGCCGGCTCGGCTGGATATGGACGACCGGCGCGGCGCAGGTGTCGATCCGCAGGGCGTCGTCGGTCTCGCGCACGTCGACCAGCAGCAGGCCCGGAGCCTTGCCGAGCGCCGCGCGGAAGTCCTGGACCGGGACGTCGAGGATCGCCGCCGCGACGCCCGCGCCCGCAAGCCGCGCCACCGCGGCGCCGATGTCGTCGCCCGCCGCGAGCGTCGTGCGCTCCAGCCGCAGGGCGAGCCCGGCGGCGCGCGCGCCGGCGAGGGCGTCGCGCACGCCGAGTTCCGCGCCCGGCAGCGGCGGTCGGCGCACGATCCGGAACACGCCGTCGCGCGCCTTCACCTCGGCATAGGCCGGATCGTCGGCGCGGGAGACGTACGCGATGATGAGGTCGCGCGGCGCCTGCGCCAGCGCCGGGGCAGCCGCGCCGGACGCGAGACACAGGCAGGCGAGAACGGCGAGGACGAGGCGCCTAGTCATCCACGAGAACGGCATAGGGGATCATGCCAACGGGCACCGTCTTGCGTACGCGCCGCGTGCCGGTGTCGACGATGCTGAGGTCGTCGGAGAGGCCGTTGGCGACGTAGAGCGTCTTCTCGTCGGCCGTCAGCCGCAGGCCCCAGGGCCGCTTGCCGACCAGGATCATGTCGGCGACCTTTCGCGTGGCCACGTCGACAACGGCGACGTGGTTCGCCCGCCCGAGCGCGACATAGGCGGTCTTGCCGTCGCGGGTGATGACGAGGTCGACCGGCGTCACCATCTCCCGCCGCATGCCTTTCGGGCGGAACTCGATCTTGGCCGTCGAGGTGAGGGTTTGGGTGTCGATCACATCCACCACGCCCGACATTTCGGCGGACACCCACAGCTCGCGCCCGTCCGGCGTCAGTGCGAAGCGGCGGGGGCGGCTGCCGGTCGGGATGTCCTTGATGATGGCGTTCTTCCCGACATCGATGACGTGGACGAGGTTGGCCACTTCCGACGCCACGAAGACGCGCTTGCCGTCCGGCGTGACGAGCACGCCTTGGGGTTCGCGGCCGGTGCGGTAGTGGGCCTTCACCTCGCCCGTCTCCATGTCGAGGAGGCTCGCTTCGCTGTCGTCCTCGTTGGAGATGTAGAGATCGCGGCCGTTGGGATGCAGGTCGAACGTCTCGGGGTCAGGGATGTCGCGGTAGCGGCGAACGAGTTTGCGCGAGGCGATGTCGTAGACGGCGATGGTGTCGTCGTTGCCGCAGCCGACGATGAGGCCCTTGCGGTCCGGCGTGAAGATCATGCCGCGGGGCCGCGCGCAGGACTTGAAAGACTCGACCACCTCGTCGCGCTTGTTCAGGACGAAGATATCGTCCGATCGCTCGTTGGTGACGAACACCAGCCCCGACCCCGCGGAGTGCGCGCCGCTGCCTGCCAGCAGCGCCGGGACGGCGATCGCCATCGCCAGAAGACCCGCTCGCATGCCATTCACTCCCGCCGTCGGCCTCGTCCGGACCGTCCGGCCATGGTGGAGCCATGGCCGGTCTTTGGCAATGCTCGTCTCGGCGATGGCCATGCGAATGATCCACAGGGCAGAATTGGCCATTGGCATTCGGGCGAAGCCGCTGCACCATCGCTGCCCCGTCTCGCGTACCCGGGAGCGTCCCCATGCGGATCCGCCTCGCCGTTCACATCGGACTTGTCCTGGCGGGATTGTCGGGCGGGGCCGGCGCCGCCGCTGCCGAGACGATCCCGTGCCCGGACCTCGAGCGCCGCTTCGAGCTGCTGCGGTCCGGCGGAACCCATCTCGAGATGGTGGGGATCCTGTTCCTGGCGGCCGACAGCGGCTGCGAGCCGCTTGCCGTGAAGCTGCTCGACGGCGGCGTGCCGTCCCTGGCGCGGGATCGCGAGGGCAACACCGCGCTGACGCGGGCGGCGAAGGCGGGTCAGTCGGGCGTCGTGCGCCTGCTCATCGAGCGCGGGGCGGATCTCGAGCAGCGCAACATCCAGGGCGCGACCGCGCTGTTTGCGGCGACGGCCGCCAACCGCACGCGCATCGTGCAGCAACTCGCCGAGGCCGGAGCGCGGATCGACGCGCCCGGCCGCTCCGGCGTCTCCCCGCTCAGCGCGGCGGCCTTCAACGGCAATGACAGGCTGGTCGCCTGGTTCCTTGCGCGCGGGGCGGACCCGAGGGACATGGACGGCACCGGGAAGTCCGCCGTTGTCTACGCGGCGGCGCGCGGCTTCACGGCCACCGTCGCGCGGCTGCTGGATGCAGGCGTCGCCGTCGACCGGCGCTACGGCAACGACCTGACGCTCCTCATGTGGGCGGCGGGCCACGCCAACGATGTGCCCGAGACCGACGGCATCGCTACGGTGGAACTGGTGCTGGCGCGGGGCGGCAAGGTCGACGACGTCGATAACCGGGGCCGGACCGCGCTGATGATGGCGTCCGAGCAGGGCCACGCCGCCATCGCGAAGAAGCTCGTCGGCGCCGGCGCGAACGTCGCGCTCAGGGACCGGGAGGGGCGCTCGGCCGCGGACCTCGCGGCGTCGGACGCCGTGCGCGCCGCGCTTGCGCCCTGACGGGGCGCTTCAGCGACCCGCCATGTAATTCGCCAGTGCCGGCATGTCTTCCGGCTGCAGCGTGTTCAGGATGTCGCTCATCCAGGGATTGTTCTTGCGCGCGCGGCTGCGGAACTCCGTGAGCGTGAGCAGCAGGTACTCCTGCCACTGGCCGGCGATCCGTGGATTGGTGCCGTCGCCCATGCCCTGCGCGCCGTGGCAGGCACCGCACTGGCCGGCGACGATGGCGAGTTCGGATCGCTTGGTGTCCGCCTCGGAGGCGCGCGGCTGGTTGAGGTTCGGCCAGGGCTGCTTCGAGAACCACTCGGCGATAGCCATCATCTCGTCGCGGGTCATCTCCGCGGCCATGGCGTTCATGATCTCGTTCTTGCGCAGCCCGAGCTTGAAATCGCGCAGCATCAGGTAGAGGTAGCCTTGGTGCTGGCCTGCGATCACCGGGATCAGCTTGTCGACCGGAACGCCCTTCTCGCCGTGGCAGCCGAGGCATTGCTGCGCCTTCTCGGGCATGGCGAGCTGCTGCGCGCGAGCCCTGCCGGGCGCAAGGGACAAGCCGACGAAGGCAAGGGCGGCGACGGCGAACAGGGCGACGGTGCGGGGAAGCATCATGCGTGAAGGTCCATCAGGCTGTCACTGACTCTCCGCGAACGCAGACGAGGCCGCACGGGCCTCGTCGCGTCGCTGTCGGGCGGGGAGGGGGCCGGGGCAGTCCCGGCCCCGCCGCGTTCAATCTGCCAGGGTGAAGGCGATGATGTTGTTGCCCCGCTTGTAGTCGATCTGGGTGTTTCCGCCCGCGCCGACTACGAGATACTGCTTGCCGTCGACGGAGTAGGACGAGGGCGGCGCGTTGACGCCGGCGCCGGCCTGGAACTTCCACAGGATCGAGCCCGTCTCGGCGTCGTACGCCTTGAACTGGCCGTTGGCCTCGCCTGTGAACACGAGCCCGCCCGCCGTCGCCAGGATGCCGCCGATCATCGGCTGCGGCGTCTTGACCTGCCAGCGGATCTTGCCGGTGTTGTAGTCCACCGCCGTCACGTTGCCCCACTGCTCCTCGGACGGGATCACCTTGAAGGCGCCGCCGAGCCACAGCTTTCCGGCCGGGTAGGGCGAGCTCTCGACGTGATACGTCATCGGCTGGTGCAGGTTGATGGCGTAGGACAGGCCGAGGTTGGGGTTGATCGCCATCGGCGACCACTCGACGCCGCCATTGGCGCCCGGAAGCATCCGCGCGCCGTCCTTGGTCGGCAGCACCCACATGTTCTCCTGCGGCACCATGGCCTCCGAGAAGCGCACGAGGCTGCAGTCGTTGGCGTCGTGGACGTAGACGTGTCCGGTCTTGCCGCCGTGCAGCACGCCCTTGATCGGCTTGCCGTCCTTGCCAGCGACGGTGGTGATGATCGGCGGCGACACCGCGTCGAGATCCCACACGTCATGGGCGATGTACTGGAGGTGGCAGACGTACTGGCCCGTGTCGAGGTTCACCGCGACCAAGCTGTCCGTATACAGGTTGTCGCCCGGCCGCAGAGAGCCGTCGAGGTCGGGCGAGGGGTTGCCGACCACGAAGTAGATGCGCCGCGTCTCGAGGTCGACCGCGGGGTTCTGCCACACGCCGCCGCCTAGCGTCTTGAAGGGGTCGCCGGTCTTGGCGAGCTGGGCCTTCTCCGCGGCGATGTCGCGCTTCATGTCGCGGCCGGTGGCGTCATGGGTGGCCCACACGCCCACGGAGTTTTCCGGGATCGTGTTGAAGGTCCACATCAGCTTGCCGGTCTTGGCGTCGAACGCCTTGACGAAGCCGCGGATGCCGTATTCGCCGCCGTTCGTGCCGATCAGGATCTTCCCGTCGACCGCGGTGGGCGCCATCGTCTCGCTGTAGCCGAGCTCGGGATCGGCGATCTGGGTTTCCCAGACCAGCTTGCCGGTCTTGGCGTCGAGGCCGAGCAGCTTGGCGTCGAGCGTGGCCATGTAGACCATGTCGCCGGAAACGGCGACGCCGCGGTTGTTGGGGCCGCAGCAGTAGACCGTGATCGGTCCCATCTTGTGCTTGAAGTGCCAG
>JAIYAB010000104.1 GCA_027489275.1 Hyphomicrobiales bacterium | reverse complement strand
GCCGATGCGCAGCGTGCCATGGTTGGGAATGCCCACCACGTCGCCAGCGTAGGCCTCGTCAGCGATGGAGCGCTCCTGCGCGAAGAAGAACTGCGGCGTGTTGAGCGCGATCGCCTTGCCGGTGCGCACGAGCTTCGCCTTCATCCCGCGGCTGAGCCTGCCGGAGCAGACGCGCAGGAAGGCGATGCGGTCGCGGTGGTTGGGATCCATGTTCGCCTGGATCTTGAACACGAACCCGGTCATCCGGGTTTCGTCGGCCTCGACGATGCGACCGTCGGCCTGCTGGCTGCGCGGCGAGGGGGCGAGCGTTGCCAGCGCGTCGATCAGGTCGCGGACGCCGAAATTGCGCAGTGCGCTGCCGAAGAACACCGGCGTGAGATGGCCCTCGCGGAAAGCGTCCCTGTCGAACGGCCGGCAGGCCTCGACAGCGAGCCCGATCTCCTCGGCGAAGGCGTCGCGCTCGTGCTCGGGGACGAGGGAGAGCACGGCATCCGACGTCGGGCCGTTGACCTTCAGCGGCTCCTCGTCGGTGTCGATCCGGCGGATTTGCGAGCGCGCGATGTCGTAGGTGCCGGCGAAGGACCTGCCCCGCCCGATCGGCCAGTTGGCCGGCGCGGTGTCGAGCGCCAGCGTCTTCTCGATCTCGTCGAGAAGGTCGAACGGATCGCGCGTCTCGCGATCCATCTTGTTGATGAACGTGACGATGGGAATGTCGCGCAGGCGGCACACCTCGAACAGCTTGCGCGTGCGCGCCTCGATGCCCTTGGCCGCGTCGATCACCATGACGGCACTGTCGACGGCGGTGAGTGTCCGATACGTGTCCTCCGAGAAGTCCTCGTGGCCCGGCGTGTCGAGGAGGTTGAAGACGCAGTCCGCATATTCGAACGTCATCACCGATGTGACGACGGAGATGCCGCGCTCCTTCTCGATGCCCATCCAGTCGGAGCGGGCGCTGACGCGGTTCTTCTTGGCCTTGACCTCGCCGGCGAGCTGGATCGCGCCGCCGAACAGCAGCAGCTTTTCGGTCAGCGTGGTCTTGCCCGCGTCGGGATGCGAGATGATGGCGAAGGTCCGGCGCCGGGACACCGGATCGGTCATGTCGGTCATGGGCGGGAGGTAGCCGGGAACGGCCGCCAATTCAAGCCGCGCATGGCCCGGCGCCCTACTCGGACCTGATCGGCGGCGCGGCCGGCGAGACCGGCGCCGTGCCGCGGTCGGCGACGCCGCGCACCCGCTCGCGGTACATCGTGTAGAGGCTCGACGCGACGACGATGGCGCTGCCGAGCAGCGTCCAGGGGCTGACTTCGGTGGCGAACACGACGAAACCGTAGAACACGGCCCAGATCATCATCGTGTACTGCATCGGCGCGATGACGGCCGCCGAGGCGAGGCTCACCGCGCGCAGCATGAAGAACTGCGCAGTGCCCATCATCAGCCCCGACGCCGCGACGAGCCCGAGCGCGCGCAGGTCCGGCGTCACCCAGACGAAGGGCACGACCGGCAGGCTGATGGCGAAAAGCCCCAGCATCACCGCCGTCGCCATGGTGGAGGCGGTTTCGATGCCGCGAAGACGTCGCATGATGATGAGGGTGCCGGCCCCGCTGAAGGCCGTTGCGAGAGCGGCGAGGTGGCCGAGCTTCAGCTCCTCGAAGCCCGGCCGGACCATGACGAGCACGCCGATGAAGCCGACGATGACAGCCGCCCAGCGGCGGGGGCCGATCTTCTCCCCCAGCATGGAGGGCGCCAGCACGGTGACGATCAGCGGCGCGCAGAAGGCGAGCGCGTAGACATCGGCGAGCGGAAGATGCCTGAAGGCGAAGAAGCCCAGTACGGCGCCGACGCCGGCCAGCAACGCGCGCGCCGCCACCCAGACGAGGTTTTCGCCGCGCGGCATCCGCAGGCCGCGGCCTCCCAGGATCATGAACGTGACCGGGATCATCGCGAACAGCGCCTGGAACGGCAGGATCTGGAAGGTCGAGTACTGTCCGAGCAGCAGCTTGATCACCGCGTCGGATGACGAAAACAGGAAATAGCCCAGCAGGGCCGAGAGGATGCCCTTGATCGTGGCGAAGCGTCGGTCCGGGGGCGCCGGCGCGTTCGCGGCAGGATCGTGCGACACCGCTGCGCGTCTCCTCCTCCAGGCGCCCCGTGCGGGCGGCGATCCTCCGGTCCGTGGGCGGCCCGACTTCTCGGTTCACCGGCCGGCGCATTGAATGATAAGGGATAAGCCGAGCCACAGCGTGCGTCCATCACAAGGAGCGCCTCGCGTCATGCATTGCCGGAAGGGGTGCCGCGCCTCCTGCGGGAGGACCGCATGAACGGCCCGGAAATCGCCGTCCGGCTGCGGCCCTTCCTGCCGCAGGATCGCGACGCCTGCGCCGCCATCTACGCCGCGGCGCGCCGCCAGGCGTTCCACTGGTGCCGGCCCGACCTCTTCGTGCCCGGAGACTTCGACCGGGACAGCGCCGGCGAAGTCATCACGGTGGCTGAGGAAGGCGGGCGGGTGCGGGGGTTCGTGTCGATCTGGATGCCGGACCACTTCGTGCACCTGCTCTTCGTCGATCCGGCCCACCACGGGCGCGGGATCGGCCGCAGGCTTCTGCGGCTCGTCGAGGACACGTTCGGCGACTGGGCCTGGCTCAAGTGCCAGGCACAGAACGAGACGGCGCTCGCCTTCTACCGCGCCTGCGGCTGGACGGCGGGCGGCGGCGGCGTCAACGAATTGGGACCATGGGTTGCGGTATCATGGTCCATGAGTCGTTCCACGGCATCCCCGGACCCCGCGCCCGGACGAAAGAGCCCATGAGCCCGAACCGCATTGCCGCCGGCGTTTTCCGGTCGATCCGCACTCTCCTGCTGCCGCTGCTCCTGGCCCAGACCGTTCCCTCCGCCGTGCTGGCGCAGTCGACGCCGCCCGCGGCCAACCCGCCGATCCGGATCATCATCGAGGTTCCGAACGACGAGGCGGGTCGGGCCTTCGTCACCGACAAGCTCGTGCCAAAGCTCGGCGCGGACGCGCGGCCGGTCGCGGCGCAGGCGCCGGCGGCGTCCGCCGGTCAGGCACCGCCGGCCGCCGCCG
>JAIYAB010000459.1 GCA_027489275.1 Hyphomicrobiales bacterium | reverse complement strand
TGCTGTCAGCCGTACCGCAACCCGATCCCGATGCACGGAAAAGGCGCATCATTCTCAAGGGCGATGTTCCGGGCCCCTCGCGAGCGCCGTCTGGTTGCAGCTTTCACACCCGCTGCCCGTTGGTTCGAGACATCTGTAGATCCGAGCGCCCGCCGCTGAGGATGGTTGCCCCCGGCCAGCAGGCTGCCTGTCACTTTGCTGCTCCCAATCCCATCGACCGGAGCCCAGTCACTCCGTGAAAGCTACTTTGGAGTCCTAGCTGCCGAACGAGAAGTGACGCGCGTATCCATGAGGTTCGATGGGGCTGCGAAGCAGTTTCCATCTGCGAAGCAGCCAATAACACCGTCGGCGGCTGCCAGGAGCACTAGAGCGCTTGCGCTTCATTTTCGAAGGGTCTGGATGCGCCGGGCCCCAATATCGATGATCACAGTTTCACGGCCGCCATCCCGTAGGGCAAAACCAGTGATGATTTGTTTTGCGGCCAGATCGAAACTGGTCGATGGCATCGCCGCCCCTTGCAGACTGAACAAGGCGACGGCGCCGACGCGCCCGCATTCGACTTGAGACGCCACGATGACCGGGGCCGGCGACTTGATGCCGTATGTCTTGGAGACCCACCCCTGCGCCATGCTTGAGGTCGCAGCGGCCGATGTCTCGATGGATGCATGCCACCCGCTTGCAGCCACCAGGCATCCACGGTCGCTCGCCAGCACAGAGGCGTCCCCGCTCCAGTCGGCGGCAAGGTGGAACCTGCTGTCGTAACGGTGGGGGCCATCGTCGGGCGGGTCTAGAACATCCGCGACGAGAAGAACGGAGCGGCCGACGAACACGAAGGCCCGATAGTGCACGGGACCATACTCGAGGCTGCGGGCGGCGCCCATCACCCACGGCGACGCCGCGTCGAGGTCGCTGGCCAGCCAGAGAATCTCGACCTCGGGTCCATGCTTGGCGCCATGGACCGACTTGTCATAGCGCTCGACGCCCGGGGGCGGCATCTTCGACTTGGACAAGTACCGTGTCTGGTCGCGCCCATCGATCGCGACGGTATTGTGAGCGCGCGTGCTCTTGAATTCTCGTCGCCAGTCGATGCCGTCGACGGGGTTCGCATCGTATGTATAGCGGCCGGGATCGACGATGATCTGTCGACCACCCGCAAACCACGTGAAGCTGAAGAGATCGTAGTGGCTGTGGCTGCCGACACCCAACGGCGCGCAGTCGATGAAGACGTGCTGCCGGGACGCATAGCTCTCCGGATCCGTTCCCCAGCCGCTGGTCAGCACGACATATCCATCGAAATCAGCCGCGGTCTGCGTCGGCGGATGGCCAGCGGCGCCGCGGCTCGCTGCCCAAAGAAACTCCGGCGCTCCGTAGAGACGATATCCTGCCTCGAACATGGCGCGGTGGTCGAGCGTATCGGAGTCGTTGATCAGCGGGATCTCGCCATCGGGAAACTGGAACCATGCGGAGAAGATCAGGGCGCGGCGGAGTCGCTCGTCGAGAGCCGAACTGACGACGGCCCCGTTCAGCTTCGCCAGTTCCACGACGGAGAGGGCGGCCTCGAGCGTGATGTTATGGTAATGCGTCGAGCGTTCGACGTGGACTCCGGACGGCAGAAAATCATCGAGCAGGTTGTCCTCCAGGAGCCGAAGCGCCGAAGCTGACTGTTGCGGTGCGTCTTCCAGTTCCTTGAACAACAGCCCCACCATGACCATCGCGCAGAGCTGGAAGGTTCGATGGTTGCGGGTCGGGTGGAGGTGATGCGCGATGAAATCGACCTCGTCGGCGAGGCGCGCCAGAAGTCGCCGGAGCAGCGCGCCGGGGAGCGGCGCACGTGCGTCACGAGCGAGCAGGATGCACGTCGCGAGGCTTTCGACCCGCTTCGCCTCGACCTGCGCATCGCTGGCCGTGATGAAACCGCTGCTCATCTGATCCAGCCAACGTTCGGCGAGCGAAGACCAGCGATCGACATAAGCTTCGCGCCGGGTTGCCCGGTACGCCTGCATCAGGTCGACGAGCGCGTAGAGCTTGTGGTGGGCGATCAGCCACTCCTTGTCGCGGCTGGGATTGAGGGTCCAGTCGAGTGGATCCGCCAGCACGTAGGTTTCCCCGACATAGGTGAAGGCACCGGCCATGATCTGGTCGGACCGCACAAGCGCTCCCGGTTCGGGGGCGGGCAGCGGAGGATGTCGCCAATCCTTCTCCTCCATCAGCCAGCGCGCTGCCGCGTCGTCGCCCATGGCAGCGAACCATGGCGCTTCGCCGTGCCGGTCTGCCTCAGGCTTCATCAGGGATGCCTTGCGGAGTCGACAGCAGGTCCTTCCGCCTGATCAGGATGTCGCCCCGCTCTTCGACGCGGCAGTCCACCACGAGGACCGATCCGGTCGCCGGCTTGTAGTCCAGTTCCGAGAGCATGGTCTCGATCGGCAGCTTCAGAAGCGACCCGACCAGCACCCGCGACGTCCAGAAGTGGCTGACGACCGCGATTGTCTCGCCGGCCCGGAGTCGGGGCGCGATGTCTTCCATGAACGCCATGCTCCGCCGTGCGACATCGGCCAGGCTTTCGCCGCCGGGTATGGGCGTGGTCGCGTAGTCGAAGCGCACCTTCAGCGGATGGTCGATCTTCGACAGCCCCTGGTAGCGGCCGAAATTGATCTCCCGAAGCGAGTCGCGAGGCACGACTTCTAGCCCGAGGGCCGCTGCGAGCGGGCGCGCAGTGTCCATCGTCCGGGCGAACGGGCTCGCATAGACGGCGGAAATCGGTTCGTGTTCCAGCACCGCCCTGACCGTCGCGGCCTCGCGGTGTCCCGTCTCGTCCAGCGGCTC
>JAIYAB010000227.1 GCA_027489275.1 Hyphomicrobiales bacterium | reverse complement strand
TTTTTGCTGGTCATGAAGCTCGACAACAACATCTACGCCCAGATCGGACTGGTGGTGCTGGTGGCGCTCGCAGCCAAGAACGCGATCCTGATCTTCGAGTTCGCGATGGAGGCCCGCCGCCAGGGCAAGGACATCGCGGAGGCCGCGCTGGAGGCCGCACACCTGCGCTTCCGCGCGGTGATGATGACGAGCTTCGCCTTCATCCTCGGCCTCGTGCCGCTGGTGATCGCGCAGGGCGCGGGCGCTGCGAGCCGGCAGGCGGTCGGCTCGGCCGTCTTCGGCGGCATGCTCGCCGCCTCCATCGTCGGCATCTTCCTGATCCCGGGGCTCTACCGCCTCGCCCAGGAGCTGCGCGAGCGCGGGCACGCGCTCGTCGGCCGCGGCAAGACACCGGCCGCAGGTTCGCCGGCCGCGAAGGCTCCGGCGGCGCACTGAGCGCCGCCGTCCCCCCGCAGGACGCCGCGACGGTCGGGCTCAGGCCGTCGGCAGGCGGTATGCCTCGAACGTCTTGCGCAGTTCCGTCTTCTGGATCTTGCCGGTCGCCGTGTGCGGGATTTCCGGCACGAACACCACGTCGTCGGGCATCCACCACTTCGCGATCCTGCCCTCCATGTAGGCGAGGATCGACTCGCGGGTCGGATTGGCCCCGGGCTTGGCGACGACGACCAGCAGCGGCCGCTCGTCCCACTTGGGATGCCGCACGCCGATGACGGCCGCCTCGGCCACGTCCGGGTGGCCTACCGCGAGGTTCTCCAGGTCTATGGACGAGATCCACTCGCCGCCGGACTTGATCACGTCCTTTGCGCGGTCGGTGATCTGCATGTAACCGTCCGGATCGATCGTCGCGACGTCGCCGGTGTCGAAGTAGCCCTCCCCGTCGAGGATGTTGCCGCCTTCGCCCCGGAAATAGCCGCTCGACACCGCCGGCCCGCGCACCTTCAGCCGCCCGAAGGTCTTGCCGTCCTCCGGCAGCGCGCGACCCGAGTCGTCGGTGATCTTCATCTCGATCGTGAAGGGGGCGTAGCCCTGCTTCATCTTGAGGTCGTAGAGAGCATCGTCGCGCAGATGCCCTAGCTCCGGCTTGACGTGGCACACCGAGCCGATCGGGCTCATCTCCGTCATGCCCCACGCATGCACGACCGTGACGCCGTACTTCTTCTCGAAAGCCTCCGTCATCGCACGCGGGCACGCCGACCCGCCGATGTACACGCGCTTCAGCGTGGTGAGCCGCTTTCCGGTCTGCTCCATGTAGGCGAGCAGGCCGAGCCAGACCGTCGGCACCGCAGCCGACACCGTGACCGCGTTCGTCTCCAGCAGCTCGTGCACGGACGCGCCGTCGAGCCGCGCGCCGGGCATGATCATCGTCGCGCCGGCCATCGGCGCGGCGAAGGCCAGCGACCAGCTGTTGGCGTGGAACAGCGGGACGATCGGCAGCACCCGGTCGCTCGACGCCAGCCCGATCGCCTCCAGCGGCAGCATGGCGAGCGCGTGGAGGACGTTGGAGCGGTGCGAATACAGCACGCCCTTGGGATGCCCCGTCGTGCCGGAGGTGTAGCAGAGGCCCGCGGCCGTCCGCTCGTCGAACTCCCGCCAGGCGAAGTCCTCGTCCGCCTCGCCGATGTAGTCCTCATAGGCGACGGCGTTTTTCAACGACGTCTTCGGCATGTGCGCCGCGTCGGTGAGGATGACGTAGCGCTCGACGGTGGTCAGGCGCGGCGCGAGCTTCTCCGCCAGCGGCACGAAGGTCAGGTCCAGCAGGAGGATGCGATCCTCCGCGTGGTTCATGATGTAGACGATCTGGTCCTCGAACAGGCGCGGGTTCACCGTGTGGTAGATCGCGCCGATCCCGGTGATGCCGTACCACGCCTCGAGGTGCCGCCACGTATTCCAGGCCAGCGTGGCGACGCGGTCGCCCAGCCGGATGCCGTCCGCGTCGAGGCGGCGGGCCAGCCGCAGCGCCCGGCGGCGCACGTCGGCATAGCCGATCTCGTGCATCGGACCCTCGACGGAGCGGCTGACGACCTTCCGCGCCCCGTGCTGGCGGGCCGCATGGTCGATGATCTTGTGGATCAGCAGCGGCCAGTCCTGCATCAGTCCGAGCATGGCGTTCCCCCTCGATGCCGCGGCCATGCGGCCGTCCTTGGCGAAAGGCTAGCACATGCACGCGGCAGGAGAAGTCCGCCTCAGCGGATGAAGCGCTCCACGTAGTCGGCCCCCAGACCCACGGCCGCGTAGTGCTTCTTGCACATCTCGATCTTGGTGAAGACGTCCTCGTAGCCCTGCACCTTGCCGTCCGGATCGACGTAGATCATCGCCCCGTTGACCTGGAACAGCGTCATCATCTCCTCGACGTCGTCGTCGACCACCAGCGTGTGCGTCTCGCCGGGGGCCTCGTAGACATAGCCGCCCTCGGTGGCGACCCAATCGTGCTCGAGGTAGCGCCATTTGCCCTTCAGCACGAAGCCGTGCACCGGCTGCGGGTGGCGGTGGCGCGACAGGACGCCCGACTTGCGCACGCGCAGGATGTTCTGCCAGTAGCCGCGCGACGCCGACAGGCACAGCGGGCGGAACCACACGTTTTCTGCCTGCGGCACCCAGATGCGCTCGTCGGTGGGCACCGCGTCCGGGATCACGATCTCCGGCGGCGAATACTCGGGCTGCGGATGCCGGTAGGGCATGCGCTTCTCCGCCTCGCTCTCGGAGAGGCCGGCCCGGTTGGCGGCTCGGTCGATGGCGTTCATTCCTCGATCTCCTTCACGCTCGATCCCCGGCGAACCGGGCTCAGGCCACGGCGTAGCCGCCGTCGACGGGCAGCACGGTCCCGGTGACGAACCGCGCCGCGTCGGACAGCAGGAATAGCACGGCACCCGCCACGTCGGCGGGTGCGCCCCATCGTCCCATCGGCGTACGGCCGACGATGGCGGCCGAGCGCGCAGCGTCCTCGACAGCCGGCCGCGTCAGCGGCGTCTCGATCCAGCCCGGAGCGACCGCGTTGACGCGCACGCCCTCTTGCGCCCATGCCACGGCCAGCGACTTGGTGAGCTGCGCGACGCCGCCCTTCGACGCCGCGTAGCCCGGCGCATGCGGCGCGCCGAAGAACGAATACATGGAGCCCAGGTTGACGATGGCGCCGCCTCGCTCGGCCAGCAGCGGCCGCGCGGCAAGGCATGCGCGCATCGTCCCGAGCAGGTTCACCGACACGGTCTTCTCGAAGGCTTCCATCGTGAACTCGGCCCCGCCGCGCATGAGGATGCCGGCGCAGTTCACGAGCCCGTCCAGCCGCCCGCACCGCGCCACGGCGGCGGCCACCGAGGCGTCGGACGTCACGTCGACCAGCACCGTCTCGATGGCGGGATCGGGGGAAAAGGCATCGATCTCGTCCGGCGACGCGCTGCCGGCAACGACGCGCCAGCCCTGCGCCGCCAGCGCCCGCGCCACCCCTTCGCCGATGCCCCTCGTGCCGCCCGTCACCAGCGCCGTGCGCCGTTCGTCCATGCCCGTCCCTCCCTGCGTCGCGCCCGCGTGCCCGGGCGGAGTGCCGCCTCACGACGCCAGCATTCGCCCGCCCGCGGCCTCACGGCAAGGGTCGTTCGCTCAACCCGGAGATGTCATGGTGGCACGGCCCATGCTAGACGTTCTGCCCGTTCAAGCCCTGGTTGCACATGCGCTGCCTGTTCGTCGCCGACCTGCACTATTCGCTTCCCCAGTTCGACTGGCTGCTGCAGGCGGCCCCCGGGTATGATCTCGTCGTGCTGGCCGGAGACGCGCTCGACGTCGGCTCGATCGTCGACTTCCGCGCCCAGACGCTCGTCGTGCGCAAGTACCTGCAGCGCCTCGCCGGCATCACGCGCCTCATCGTCTGCTCGGGCAACCACGACCTCGACAGCCGCGCCGAGGACGGCGAGAAGACGGCCCGCTGGATCGCCGACATCCGCGAGCTCGGCATCGCCGGCGACGGCGACAGCCTCGCGATCGGCGATACGCTGTTCACCGTCTGCCCGTGGTGGGACGGGCCTCTGGCCCGCGAGCGGCTCGCCGCGCAGCTCGCCGCCGACGAGCAGCGCCGCGCCGGCCTGCGCTGGGTCTGGATCCACCACGCGCCGCCGAAGAACTCGCCGACCAGCTGGTCCGGCAGCCGCAGCATGGGCGACCAGGATCTCGAGGCATGGATCGCCCGCTACCGCCCCGACATTGTGGTCGCCGGCCACATCCACCAGTCGCCCTTCGTCCGCGAAGGCTCCTGGGCCGACCGCATCGGCTCGACCTGGGTGTTCAACGCCGGCCACCAGTTCGGCGCGCCGCCCGCCCACATCGTCCTCGACACGAGGCACGATGAGGCCGTCTGGCTCTCCGCCATGGGCGTCCAGCGCGTGAAGCTCGACACCCCCCTCGAGCGCCCCATCCCCCCCGCGCACGCCCTGCCGGAGTGGTTCGGCGCCTGACCGAAGAAACACCGCCCGCTCCCGTCGTGCGCGCCTTTTTCCCTCCGGGGAGAAGGTGGCCGAAGGCCGGATGAGGGGCGGCCGAAGGGACCTTGCCCTACCCGCCGGGGTCGCGGTCCGAGCCCGGCCTGAAGTCGCGTTCTTCCTGCAGCATCAGCGATTCCAGCACCTCGCCGATCATTTCGAGGTGGTCGCCGTGGCCGGCGAACTGGCGCTTGAGATCGACGAGGTAGGTCGTCGCGGCATTGAGGCGATGCGCCAGCAGGCTGGCGACCAGCCAGGACAGCGCCGGCCGGTCGCGGAAGAAGGCGCCGGCCGCCTCCACCTCGTGCACGGTCGTCTCGCCGAGCGTACGGGCCGTCGCGGTGTGCGGGGCGTTGAGCAGCACCGACATTTCCCCGACGAGCGAGCCGGGTTCGGCCAGCACAGTGACCTGCGTGCCCCCACGCAGCACCTCGATGGCGCCGGAGACGAGGATGTAGACGCGCCCCGTCGTGAGCCCTTCGGCCAGCAGGACTGTCCCGTCCGGCAGGGTCCGGACCGGGACGTCGCGGCACAGGTCGAGGATCGCCCGCATCACCCGGCCTTCTTGGCGCGGGCAGCCGCTTCGCCCTTCGAGGGACCCTTGGCCTTGCGCGCCTTCGCGTAGCCGAGCTTGTCCATCAGCGCCGAGATCTCCTCGCTCGCCTTGGCGTCGCGCGGCCGAAGTTCCGTCACGGCGAGCCCCGCGGTGGCGGCCTTCGCATAGGATTTCCGGTTGCCGAGGCTGACGGCAAGGAACTTCAGCGCCGGCTGCTTGCGGATGATCTCGGCCGCCGCATCGTTCTCGCCGCCCTTCGCGTCCGACCGGTTGAGGAAGGCGAGCGCCTTCAGGTCCGGGTTGGTGACGCGCGCCTCCTCGACGAGCTCGGCCACCTTGTCCAGCGTCCACACGTCAAAGGAGCGCGGCGCCAGCGGCACGGCGAACACCTCAGCCACCGCCAGCGCGCCGCGCTGGCTGGCGTTGTCGCCGGCCCCGACGTCGATGACGATCTCGTCGTATTTCGGCGCCAAACGGCGGATTTCCGTGACGATGGCGCGGCCCTTCAGCGCGATGCAGGTGTAGCCCGCCCCCTGCTCGCCCGACTGGTTTCTCATCGTCGTGAAATCCGTGGCGGTGCCCTGCTCGTCGGCGTCGACCAGCAGCACGTCCTTGCCGGCCGAAGCCAGCAGCACGGCGAGGTTGGTGGCGACGGTGGACTTTCCCGTGCCGCCCTTGGTACCGCCTACTGCAATGATCACAGATGCCCCCTGCTTCAGGCGTCCCGCGGGACGATGCCGGAAAAATCAGACCCCCCTTGTTGCAGCGCGTCAAGACGCCATCGGGCGGACGCGGCGAAAGACCGGGCCGAAATCCGCGTCCGGCTGCGAGACTTTCGGTGCATCCGGCCGGATACCGCCTCCCTTTGCGACGGCCCCGCGCCTATATGAACATGCGTGAGCCGTGGAACGGAGGCGGCCCGGCGGGCGCGCCGGTCCGCGCCGGTCCGCGCCGAGGACAGACTGCCATGAGTGCCGCCGTCGCCGATCTGCCTGCCGCCGCCGGGAGACGTCCTCCCGCGCCCGTGCCACTGCCGGCGCAGCTGCCGTTCTGGGCCTTCTTCCGCGCTCTGCGCGACAATCCCATCGAGGCCTGGCCGCTAGAGGCCTACGAGCTCCCGTTCCTGCACCTGAAGGGCGGGGCGTTCAGGCCGGACCTCGTCTTCGTCACCGACCCCGTGATGGTCAAGCGGATCTTTCTCGACGCGGTCGACGTCTACGACAAGGGCGACGTGGTCCGCAGGCGGCTGCGGCCCTTCCTAGGCGACAGCGTGCTCGTCGCCGCCACCGAAAGCTGGCGGCCGCAGCGCCGCATCGCCGCGCCGATGTTCCAGGCGCGGCGGGTGGAGGCCTTCTTTCCCGACATGCTGGCGGCGGCGCAGGCGGAGGCCGATCGGCTGGCGGCGCTGGATCGGGGCGCCATTGTCGACATGCACGACGCCCTCATCGGCTTCACCTATGACGTCATCGCCCGCACTGCCTTTTCGTCCGACGCGGTGAGCGATCCGCATGCCTTTTCGCGTGCCATCGCCGCCTATTTCGATACGCTCGGCCGGCTCGACGCCGCGAGCTATCTCAATCTCCCCTCCTGGGTGCCGACGCTCGACCGGCTGAAGGCGCGGCCCGTCCTCGCCTATTTCCGGAGGGAGATCGGCGGCATCGTCGCCCGCCGCCGCGCGTTGCTCGAACGCGAAGGGGCGCAGGCGCTGCCCGACGACCTGCTGACGCGGCTTCTCACCGCCACCGATCCGCAGACGGGGCGCCCCCTGTCGCCGGACCTCGTCTACGACAACGCCGTCACCTTCCTCGCCGCCGGCCACGAGACGACGGCGAACGTGCTGGCGTGGACGCTGTTCCTTCTGTCCGAATACCCGGAGTGGGACGCCCGCCTCGTCGCCGAGATCGACCGCGAGATCGGCGACGGCCCGCCTACGCCCGAGGCCCTGTCGCGGCTGGTCGAGACCCGCATGGTGATCGACGAGGCCATGCGGCTCTATCCGCCCGCCCCGCTCATTCCCCGCATGCCGCTGAAGGACGATCGCCTCGGCCCGATCGACCTGAAGGCCGGCACGATCGTCATCACCTCCCCCTTCGTCTCGCACCGCCATCGCGGCGTCTGGGACGACCCGGACGCCTTCCGCCCGGAGCGTTTCGCGCCAGGCCTGCGGGAACGGGTGGACCGCTGGACCTATTTCCCGTTCGGGGTCGGCCCGCGCGTGTGCATAGGCGCAAGCTTCGCGATCCAGGAGGCGCTGGTCGCGCTTGCGACCCTGCTCCCCCGCTTCCGCTTCGCGTGCACCGCCCCGCAGGATGTCTTCCCG
>JAIYAB010000237.1 GCA_027489275.1 Hyphomicrobiales bacterium | reverse complement strand
ATCTTGGCGATGCGGTTCTTCGCGACCTTCACCGATGCACCGGCCTGCTTCATCTGCGAACGCAGCTTCTGCATGTCGGCGACCGTGAGGCCGGCATAGTGGGCGACGACGACGACGCTGGTCTCGCTGAAGACCGAGTTGAGCGTGCCGACGAGCTCACGCTTAGCCGCTTTATCCACGGGGCTCTCTCCGGTTGGCGGGGACAGATGTCCCGCCGGTTGCTCTTTGCCGCCCCGTCCCGGGAAACCGGTCGAGGGCGACGCTTCCGACGTCTCTGTCCCCGGATGGCGAGCAAAGACGCCGCGACCCGGTGTGAAGGTTCGAACCGTAAAGGCCACAGGGCGCAAACCCTGCGGAAAATCCGGTCTTCCCCGTCTGTGCAGGCCCTTGCGGCCTTAAGACTTCCCGGATGGGAGGTCACCTGCAGTCTCGGACAGGACATGGCCGGCTGAAGCCAAAGCGGTACCCGGTCGGGAACCCCCTTGACCTGCCGGCCTTTTCCACCCGGTCACCCGGTTGGAAACATTGCCATGCAAAAGCCCCCCTGAGGGGTCAGTCGCCGGCTATGTGAGGAACTCATGACGCGCTCAATAAACGCTTCCTGCTCCCTTGCCAAGGGCAGGCGACAAAAAAACAGCGGACGGCGCGGCATGACCTTGACGGGACGCCGACACCGTGAGGCTCTCTGCGCAGTTACTGCGCCGGCCATCCCGGACCATGGGAGCGTCGCAGCCACCCGTCAAGATGCCTCTCGCGCGGGTGGTTTCCGAAACTTCATGCTCCGGAATCCCCATGAGACCGATCCGACGCGCCGGCCGAGTTCTTGTCTCGATCCTTCTCGCCGCGGGCGTCCTGCTCCTCGGCCTGTGGGGCGCACTGGCGCTCGGGTTCCGCGCCCCCGTCGCGCCGACGGCGCTGGGCGCGGCGTGGGCAGCGGGTTGCGCGGGGATGGCCGTCGCGCTTCTGACAGGCCGTCGTAAATTCCCGCTCGCGGCCGTCGCCGCCGGGAGCGTCGTGCTGTTCGGCTGGTGGAGCACGGTCACCGCCCGCGGCGACCGGGATTGGGCCGATGACGTGGCGCGCGTCGCCGTCGCCCGCATCGAGGGCACGACGCTCACCGTCGAGAACGTGCGCAACTTCATCTGGCGCAGCGACACGGATTACACGATCCGCTGGGAAACCCGGCGCTACGACATCTCGAAGCTGCGCGGCGCCGACCTCTTCCTGTCCTATTGGGCGGGCGAATCCATCGCCCACGCGATCATCAGC
This sequence comes from Hyphomicrobiales bacterium, assembly GCA_027489275.1. Classification (GTDB taxonomy): domain Bacteria; phylum Pseudomonadota; class Alphaproteobacteria; order Rhizobiales; family Beijerinckiaceae; genus Alsobacter. The sequence continues at coordinate 3,528 of JAIYAB010000237.1, read as the reverse complement.
TTCGACTTCGCGGGCAGCGATCCTCTCGCCTTCTCGATCGAGATCCGCAAGGAGCGCGGCGAGGCCTATTCGTCGATCGCCGGCTTCTTCCGCTCCTACGAGGTCGCTTTCATCGCCGCCGACGAGCGCGACGTGGTGAAGGTGCGGTCAACGGTGCGGGGCGAGGACGTCCGGCTGTACCGTCTCGACATGCAGCCGGAAACCGCGCTCAAGCTGCTGAAAACCTATGTCGGCGTCGCTGACGACGTCGCGAAGCGGCCGCGCTGGTACAACACGGTGACGACCAACTGCACGACGACGATTTTCAGGATGGCGCGGGCGCTGGATCCAGGCATCCCGCTCGACTACCGGGTCCTTCTATCGGGCCTCGTGCCCGGCTACCTCTACGACCACGACTTCCTGGTCAAGGACAGGCCGCTGGAAGATCTCGTGAAGGCTTCCCGCATCGGCCCCCGCGCCCCCGGCCCAAACGACGACCCCGGATTCTCCGCCAGGATCCGGACCGGAGTTCCCGGTCCGGCCTGGACGAAGGCGGGTCAGTCGAGCTGAACGCCGGTCGCCTTGGTGATCGGCCCCCAGGTGGCGAGTTGCTCGGCGACGTGCTTGCCGAGACCTTCGGGCGAGGACGGCGTGACCGTCATGGTCAGTTCGTCGAGCCGCTTGAGCAGCGCCGGATCCTTGAGTGCCTTCAGGACTTCCGAATTGATCTTGTCGACCACGGGCTTCGGCGTCTTGGCCGGCGCGAACAGCGCCTGCCACGAATAGGTCTCGTAGCCGGTCAGCCCCTGCTCGTGCAGCGTGGGGATGTCCGGCATTTGCTTGACGCGCTCCTTCGTGGTGACGCCCAACGCGCGAGCCTTGCCGGCCTTGATCTGCTCGACCGACGTCGGAAGGTTGTCGAACATCACCGGCACCTGACCGGCGATCAGATCGTTCATCGCCGGGCCGGCGCCGCGATACGGGACGTGGGCCATCTGCGTGCCGGCCATCCGGTTGAACATCTCGCCGGAAAGATGCAGCGGCGTGGCGACGCCGGAGGAGGCGTAGCTGTACTTGGCCGGGTCGGCCTTGGCCGCCGCAATCAGTTCCTTCACGTCCTTCGCCGGCACGCCGGGGTGAACGATCATCACGTTGGGGATCGAGCCCACGAGCGCGATCGGCTCGAAGTCCTTCACCGGGTCATAGGCGGAGCGCTTCGCCATCAGCGGGTTCAGGGTGTGGGTCGAAATCGTCCCGTAGAGCACGGTGTATCCGTCCGGCTCGGCCTTCGCGACGGCGGCTGCGCCGATATTGCCGCCGGCTCCGGCGCGATTCTCGACGATGACGTTCACGCCCATCTGCTCGGTCAGCTTCTGGGCCAGGAGGCGGGCCACCAGATCGGTCGAACCGCCGGCGGCAAACGGGACCACCATCGTGATCTGGCGCTTGGGGAAGTCCTGCGCCCAAGCGGCGCCGGCCGGGACGGCCAGAGAAAAACCGGCAAGGCCGGCAACGATGAAGCGTCTTGAAATGAGCACGTTTTCCTCCCGCTGAATTATTGTGTCTGCGCGTCTAGATATTGAAACGACGCGCGAAAACAAGACACGGCGAGGTGGTAAGTGCGGCGAGCCTTAATGCGTCAGTCGACAGTGACGTTCACGACGATGCGGGAGGTGCCCGCCCCGTCGGTTCCCCTTGCGCTGATCTCGGCGACGAAACGATCCTGGCCGGTAAAGCCCGGGAACGAGCGATAGAAGGCAGTCTCCCCCTCGAGCGTGACCTTGCCGTTCTTCGGCATCTCGGCGATTCGCCGGCCCGTAACCGTGAACCGACGGGTCGCGGCGATCCGAACGACGCAGTCCATGCCGCTCGACGCCTGCATCTCGACCGTGGCCGTGTCGTTCTTCGATGGTACGACGGTGTAGTTCGTCCGCGTGCAGCGCGCCTGGGCGGTATCTGCCAGGCCCATTGCCAACACCAGTCCGGCAGTCGGCGCCGCCCATGCCCGGATCGTCATCGTCGCTCTCCCTGCCGCAGCGCCGAAGCTAGCGCATCTGAGCAGGAAAGGGAGGCCGGTTCGTGCCATCTGCCGGCATCCATGCGCGAATGGCGGTGCGCTGCCCAAGAAAAAAGGCCCCGCCGTTGTCGGCGGGGCCCTTAGAAACGTCTCAGCGTCCAGCCGCTCAGGCGGCGCCCTGACCGCCCATCACGGTCGCCGGGTCGATCTTCACGCCCGGCCCCATCGTTGACGAGATCGCGATGCGCTGGATGTAAGTTCCCTTCGCCCCCGTCGGCTTGGCCTTGGACACCGCGTCGGCGAAGGCGCGGATGTTCTCGGTCAGCTTGTCGGCGTCGAACGAGGCCTTGCCAACACCGGCATGCACGATGCCGGCCTTTTCGACGCGGAACTCGATCGCGCCGCCCTTGGCCGCCTTGACGGCGCCGGCAACGTCGGGGGTCACCGTGCCGACGCGCGGGTTCGGCATCAGGCCGCGCGGGCCGAGCACCTTACCGAGGCGGCCAACGAGGCCCATCATGTCGGGTGTGGCGATGCAGCGATCGAAGTCGATCTGGCCGGCGTTGATCCGCTCGACGAGATCCTCCGCGCCGACGATGTCGGCGCCGGCGGCCTTCGCCTCATCGGCCTTGTTGCCGCGTGCGAACACGGCGACGCGCACCGTACGGCCCGAGCCGTTCGGCAGGTTGCAGACGCCGCGGACCATCTGGTCGGCATGGCGCGGGTCGACGCCGAGGTTCATTGCGACCTCGATCGTCTCGTCGAACTTGGCCGTCGCACGCTCCTTGATGAGCTTCACGGCGTCGGACAGCGGGTAGAGCTTGGTCCGGTCGATGCCCTCGCGGGTGGAGCGGACGCGCTTTGCGATGTTGGACATGACTTACCCCACCACCTCGAGGCCCATGGAACGGGCCGAGCCTTCGATCATCGCCATGGCCGACTCGACCGTGTCGCAGTTGAGGTCCGGCATCTTCTTTTCGGCGATCTCGCGGATCTGGTCGCGGCTGACCTTGCCGATGAAGCCGCGGCCGGGGGTCTTGTGCCCGGACGCCGGCTTCTTGCCGAGCTTCAGGTTCGCCGCCTTCTTCAGGAAGAAGGTGACCGGAGGCTGCTTCATCTCGAAGGTGAAGGAGCGGTCCTGATACGCGGTGATGATCACCGGGATCGGGGTGCCCTTCTCCATCTGCGCGGTGCGCGCGTTGAAGGCCTTGCAGAATTCCATGATGTTCAGACCGCGCTGGCCGAGCGCGGGACCGATCGGGGGCGACGGATTCGCCGCGCCGGCCGGCACCTGAAGCTTCACGTAGCCCGTGATCTTCTTTGCCATGATGGCTGCTCCTCAGAACACCGGGCCCCTTTCGGGAACGCCGGCTGGCACGGCCGGGCCGATTGCCCTTCCGTGCCGGGTTTGCAGGTTGCGGTGCGGTCCGGGATCCGGCTGGCGACCGGAGGACCTCCCGCAGTGGAAAGCCCCGGCGAATTGGCCGGGACAGGCCTCCCGGCTATCGAGGGCCATGGAGGATGCGGGGTGT
>JAIYAB010000127.1 GCA_027489275.1 Hyphomicrobiales bacterium | reverse complement strand
TGGCTGGCGCTCGGCATCGGGACGAAGCCGTCTCCATCACGGGCAGGGACCGCCGTCGGCGGCCGCCTCGCCACCGGTTCCCATGCAGGGTGACACGATGACCGAGCAGCACATCTACGACGTGGTCGTGGTCGGCGGCGGCCCTTGCGGCGCCACGGTCGCGACGGATCTCGCCAAGGCGGGGCGCTCGGTCCTGCTGCTCGACCGGGCGGGCCGCATCAAGCCCTGCGGCGGCGCGATCCCGCCGCGCCTGATCCGCGACTTCGACATCCCCGACGACATCATCGTTGCCAAGGTCAATTCGGCCCTGATGGTGTCTCCCTCGGGCCAGCGCGTGGACATGCCGATCGACGGCAACGGCTTCGTCGGCATGGTCGACCGCGAGGTGTTCGACGAATGGCTGCGCGAGCGCGCGGGTCGATCGGGCGCGGAGCGGCGCACCGGCACCTTCGAGACGATCACGCGCGCTTTCGACGGGACGGTGCTGGTGCACTACCGGGGCAAGGGCGACCCGGAGAAGGGCCCCTGCGAGCAGATCCGCTGCCGCCTCGTCATCGGCGCGGACGGCGCGCGCTCGGCCGTCGGTCGCCGCGAGATCCCCGGCGCGGAGCGGGTGCCCTGCGTGTTCGCCTATCACGAGATCGTCGAGTGGCCGAAGGAGGCTTCGGAAGCCGTGGACGCCCGTCGCTGCGACGTCTACTACGACGGCCGTTTCTCGCCCGATTTCTACTCCTGGATCTTCCCGCACGGGACCACGATGAGCATCGGGACCGGCAGCGCCAACAAGGGCTTCTCGCTGCGCGGCGCAGTGAAGGACCTGCGCGACCTCACCGGGCTGGACGGGATGACCACGATCCGGCGCGAGGGCGCGCCGATCCCGCTGAAGCCTCTCAAGAAGTGGGACAACGGCAAGGACGTGCTGCTGGCGGGAGACGCCGCCGGGGTCGTCGCCCCGGCATCGGGCGAGGGCATCTACTACGCCATGCTGAGCGGCCGGCTCGCCGCCGAGGCTGCCGAGAAGACCCTCGCCACCGGCGACGCCCGCAACCTCGCGCTGGCGCGCAAGCGCTTCATGAAGGCGCATGGCCGCGTCTTCTGGATCCTCGGGATCATGCAGTACTTCTGGTATTCGAGCGACAAGCGCCGCGAGCGCTTCGTCAGCATGTGCCGCGACAAGGACGTGCAGAAGCTCACCTGGGACAGCTACATGAACAAGGAGCTCGTCCGGAAGGACCCGCTCGCCCATGTGAAGATCTTCTTCAAGGACATGGCGCACCTGCTTGGCCTGCTGCCCGCGGTCGATGCCGATGCGCGCCGCAGCGGCGACCGCCGCGCGGGGCCGTCCCTGCAGTGACATCGACGCTGGCCGACTTCTTTTCCAGCGGCCGCATCGCCGACCTCGTCCTCGCCTTCATGGCGATCGAGGTGATCGTTCTGGTCGCGCTGCGCCTCGTGGCGCGGCGCGGGGTGCCGTTGGGCGATCTCGTCTGGATCACGGCGTCCGGCGCGTGCCTGATCCTCGCTCTTCGCGCCGCCCTCACCGGCGCCGCATGGTGGTGGATCGGTCTGGCGCTCAGCGGGTCCCTCGCCGCCCACCTGATGGACCTGCGCCGCCGCTGGTCGCCCTCCGCCACCTGACCGCCCTGCGACGCGCGCATGGGACAAACGTCCCGGCGCAGTGATAGCGTGGCCGCCCGTTTCCTGTGCAATTCCGGACGTCCGTCATGAGCCTCCCCGCCTCCGCGCCCGCCGCGAGCGAGCCGGAAAGTCCCTACGCCTGGGCGAGGCTCGCGGCCGCCGTGCTGCTGAGCACGGTGGGCGGGGTCGGCATGTGGTCCGTCGTCGTGGCGCTCCCGGCCGTGCAGGTCGAGTTCGGCGCTGCCCGGGCCGGAGCCAGCTTTCCCTACACGATGACCATGCTCGGCTTTGCCGCCGGCGGCATCTTCATGGGGCGCATGACCGACCGCTTCGGCATCATGCCGACCATCATGGCCGGCACGCTCTCGATCGGGCTCGGCTACATCCTGTCCGGCTATGCGCGGACGCTCTGGGAATTCGCGCTGGTCCAGGGCGTGCTGATCGGAGCCTTCGGCAGTTCGGCGACCTTCGGCCCGCTGCTCGCCGACACCTCGCGCTGGTTCACGCGCCGCCGCGGCATCGCGGTCGCGATCTGCGCGTCGGGGAATTACGTCGCAGGCACCTTCTGGCCGCCGATCGTGCAGCACTTCATCGAGACCGAAGGCTGGCGCCAGACGCAGATCGGCATCGGGATCGCCTGCATCGTCCTGATGCTGCCGCTGGCGCTGGTCCTTCGCCGCCCGCCGCCCTCGCACGCTTCATCGCCGGCCACCGCCGTCTTCAACGCGCAGGGCAAGGCCGCGCAGCTCTCGACGGGCGCCCTTCAGACTCTCCTGATCGTCGCCGGCATCTCGTGCTGCGTCGCCATGTCGATGCCGCAGGTCCATATCGTCGCCTATTGCGGCGACCTCGGCTACGGCGTCGCCCGGGGCGCCGAGATGCTGTCGCTGATGCTCGGCTTCGGCATTGTGAGCCGGCTGGCGTCCGGATTCATCGCCGACCGGATCGGCGGCGTCTGGACGCTGCTGCTCGGCTCGACGCTCCAGGGGGTTGCGCTGCTCCTCTATCTGCAGTTCGACGGACTGACCTCGCTGTACGTGATCTCGGCTCTGTTCGGCCTCTTCCAGGGCGGCATCGTGCCGATGTACGCCATCATCGTCCGGGAGTATTTTCCTGCATCCGAAGCCGGGACGCGGGTTGGCCTCGTTCTGATGTCTACGCTGCTCGGCATGGCGCTGGGGGGCTGGATGTCGGGCGCGATCTTCGATCTCACCGGCTCGTACAGGGCGGCCTTCGCCAACGGCATGGCGTGGAACCTCGTCAACGTCGCCATCATCGCGTGGCTGGCGCGCGGGCCGCGGCGGCGGCCGGTTCCTGCCTGACGCGGGACGGCGGCAATGCCGGTTGACATTCACAGCCCGCGCGGGCCCGATGCCCCGAGGCGCAGCCGGAAGATCTGCGCCGCGAGCCCGAACGGGGCGGGTGGGGGCGACGGCGGGGCATGAAGCCACACGCGACGGGTGCCGCGCGCGGCGCGCGCAGTCAGGGCAGGCAGGCCACGCGGCCGGCCCGGCCCAGGCTTCGGCTGGATGCATTCCTGCCGTACCGGCTCAACGTCGCGGCGCAGCGCGTCGCCGAAGGCCTCGCGCACGTCTATTCCGAGCGCTTCGGCGTCACCATCCCCGAATGGCGGGTCATGGCGGTGCTGGGGGAGCTCAACGAGGTGACGGCCAAGGACATCGGGCACCTGAGCCGCATGCACAAGGCGAAGGTCTCGCGCGCCGTGGTCTCGCTGGAGGAACACGGCCTGATCGTGCGCCGGGCCAACGAGATCGACCGGCGGGAGGCCTTCCTGATGCTCACCGCGCGCGGCCGCGCGATCTACGAGGGCCTCATCCCGATGGCGCTGGCTTTCCAGCATTCGCTGGTCGACGGCATCGCGCCGGAGGATCTTGAGGCGGTGGACCGCGTGCTCAAGCACATCATGTCGCGCGTGGGCCCTGCCGGAGAGCCGCAGGACACCGGCGGCTAACGCACGCCGCGCGCCCGCGGCGTATCGGATCCACGCCGCCCGAAAACGGCTAGCCCTTGCGCGCCAGCCGCAACCGCGCGTGATCGAGCGAGACGAGAACGTCAGCGTTGTTGCAGAACGCCTCGTAGTCCGGGATGCCGGCCTGGTCGAGGGCGCTGCGGCAGGTTCCTGCCTTGGCGCAGCGGCTGCAGGTCCGCTCGAGGTCGCGCAGCACCGCCGGGGCGATCTCCGCGCGCGAGGAGAGGCCGAGCTTGCCGAGCATGGCCGGGAGCAGGGCGGCGGAGTCCGGATTGGCCGGATCGAGATCCGCACAGGTCATGCCCAGTTCGTGCATGACACGGTCGAGCTCGTGCGCGCCGAGCGCAGCGGTCTCGTCCGGCTGGAACGGTGCCTTGAGGGTTGCCAGCGCGGCAGCCAGCGTCCTGACGACGACGCCGCGTTCGTGTTGCGTGTCCGACATGCTGAAAATCCTCCTGCCGCCATCCTAGACGCCGGGCGGCGGCGCGCCTTGAGATCGATCAAGCCGGACCGGGTTGATCGGCGTCGATGCTGCCGTCACAGTGCGCGCCCGAAGCCCAGCGACCGACATCCGGAGACGCCCGTGTCCGATCCCGCCCTGCCACCCGTCGACACCGTGGCGGACGACCTTTCGACTGTGCGCGACCTGCTGCGCTACGCGGTCAGCCGGTTCCGCGAGTTCGACCTCGTCTTCGGCCACGGCACGACGAACGCGATCGACGAGGCCGCGTTCATCGTGCTCGAAGGCCTGCACCTGCCGATCGACCGGCTCGATCCGTTCCTGGACGCGCGGCTCACGCGCGCGGAGCGCGCGCGCCTCGTGGAGCTCGTCCACCGGCGCGTCACGACGCGCAAGCCCGCGGCCTACCTGCTGGGGCGCACCTACATCCGCGGCATTCCGTTCCGGGTGGACGAGCGGGTGATCGTGCCGCGCTCCTACCTCGGCGAACTGCTGCTGTCCGATGCGCTCGTCGGCGAGGAGGCGTTCATTTCCGACGCCGAGGCCATCGGCTCCGTGCTCGACCTGTGCACCGGCTCCGGCTGTCTCGCCATCATCGCGGCAATGACGTTCCCGGACGCGCTCGTCGATGCGGTCGACCTGTCGCCGGAGGCTCTGGAGGTCGCGGCGCTCAACGTCGCGGACAGCGGCCTTGCAGACAGGATCTCGCTGCACCGGGGCGACCTGTTCGCGCCGCTTGCGGGCCGGCGCTACGATCTGATCATCAGCAATCCGCCTTACGTCGATGCCGAGGCCATGGCCGCCCTGCCGCCCGAATATCTTCATGAGCCGCGCATGGCACTGGCGGCAGGGGAGGACGGGCTGGACGTCGTGCGCCGCATTCTCGCCGACGCCCCGCGCCACCTCGCAGCCGGCGGCGCGCTGCTGTGCGAGGTCGGCACCGACCGTCCGGCGCTGGAGGAAGCCTTTCCGGACCTCCCCTTCCTCTGGCTCGACACCGTCGAGAGCGAGGCCGAGGTGTTCTGGATCACGGCCGAGCAACTCTCACGCGCTTGACCGGGCGCAGCGCCGTCCGGCGGCGCGGCGCGGGAGACGATCCGCCGCTCAGCCTTTGAAAGCGTCCTCGCCCGCCATCCACTCCTGCTCGGCGGGCGTGCTGTTGCGGCTCAGGATCGCGTTGCGGTGCGGGAACCGACCGAAACGCGCGATCACGTCCCGATGATGGCGCGCCCATTTCAGGGCGTCGGGCTCGCCCGAGGCTTCGGCGAGGCGAACCGCCCGCTCCTGATCGGCCGCGTCTTCGGAGTGAGAGAACGGCAGGTGGAAAAAACGCCGCAGCGCCGGCGGCACGTGCTTCTCGAAGCCGCGCGCCAGCGCCTCGGAGGCCACGTCGCGAGCGCGGGAGTCGCTGGCATACGCCTTCGCGGTCGCGCGAAACATGTTGCGCGGAAACTGGTCGAGCAGAAGCACGAGCGCCAGCGCGCCTTCGGGGGTCTGGCGCCAGTCGTCCAACTCGCCCGCGACGGCTTTCAGCCACAGCGCCTCGAAGGTCCGCAGGCAGAGCGCATCGAACTGCGCGTCGGAGCGGAACCATCGCTCGGGACCGGCGTCCTGCCAGAAGGCGATGACCGCCTGCGGCATCGAAATCTCTTGCTGAGCCATTGTCGCCCCCATCAGCGCGCCATAAGTGAAAGAGTGTAGCGCGCAAACAGGCGCGTTGGCGTATCGAGCGATGAAGTTCTGCGCATAAGGCGGGTTGTCCGCCAGTCGAATGCCTGTTGCGACGGCAAGCTGTGGCGCAACGTGTTAGCAGTCTACGCGTTGCGCTGCCAAGTTACTGATTTTGAGGCTTGATCTCGACTGCGTGTCTTGACGCAACCCTTTGCTTCCCGGACGGTTAGTGTCGGCTGGGCTGAATCGGAAGGAACGCGATGTTTCCGGAGACCGACCTCTTCGCCGCTTTCTCGAAGACCTACGAAACCCGCCGTGAGACGGAAATGTCTCTGGCGGATTATCTGGCAGGCTGCCGCGAAGACCCGATGATGTACGCCTCCGCCGCCGAGCGGATCCTGGCGGCGATCGGCGAGCCGCAGCTCGTCGATACGTCGCGCGACGCGCGGCTCGGCCGCATCTTCATGAACCGGACGATTCGCACCTATCCCGCCTTCGCCGAGTTCTTCGGCATGGAGGAGACGATCGAGCGGATCGTCAGCTTCTTCCGCCATGCCGCGCAGGGCCTGGAGGAGCGCAAGCAGATTCTCTACCTGCTCGGCCCCGTGGGCGGCGGCAAGTCCTCGCTGGCCGAGCGCCTCAAGGCGCTGATGGAGACCCATCCCATCTACGTGCTGAAGGCGGGCGACGAGATCAGCCCGATCTTCGAGAGCCCGCTGGGGCTGTTCGAGCCCGAGCAGATGGGCGCCATGCTGGAGGAGCGCTACGGCATTCCCCGCCGGCGCCTGACCGGCCTCATGAGCCCGTGGTGCATCAAGCGCCTCGACGAGTTCGACGGGGACATCACCCGCTTCCGCGTCGTCAAGCTGCGGCCCTCGCGCCTGCGGCAGATCGGCATCGCCAAGACCGAGCCAGGCGACGAGAACAACCAGGACATTTCCTCGCTTGTGGGCAAGGTCGACATCCGAAAGCTGGAGACGCTGTCCCAGAACGACCCCGACGCCTACGGCTATTCGGGCGGCCTCAACCGCGCCAACCAGGGCATCCTCGAATTCGTCGAGATGTTCAAGGCGCCGATCAAGATGCTGCATCCGCTGCTCACCGCGACGCAGGAGGGCAACTACGTCGGCACCGAGAACATCGGCGCGATTCCCTTCCAGGGCATCGTGATGGCCCACTCCAACGAGGCGGAGTGGCAGACCTTCAAGACGAACAAGAACAACGAGGCCTTCATCGACCGCATCTACGTCATCAAGGTCCCGTACTGCCTTCGCGCGACCGAGGAGCAGCGCATTTACGAAAAGTTGATCCGGACATCCGAGCTGGCCGGCGCTCCCTGCGCCCCCGCCACGCTGGAGATGCTGGCGCGCTTCGCGGTGCTGTCGCGGCTGCGCGAGCACGCCAACTCGAACGTCTTCTCGAAGATGCGCGTCTATGACGGCGAGAGCCTGCGCGAAGTCGATCCGCGCGCGCGCTCGCTGCAGGAGTACAAGGACACGGCCGGCGTCGACGAGGGCATGGACGGCATCTCCACGCGATTTGCGTTCAAGGTGCTCGCGGCGACGTTCAACCACGACACGATCGAGGTTGCGGCCGACCCGGTGCACCTCATGTACGTGCTCGAGCAGACCGTGCGCCGAGAGCAGCTGCCGGAGGCGACCGAGAAGCGCTACCTCGAATTCCTGAAGGGCGAACTGGCCCCTCGGTATGCGGAGTTCATCGGCCACGAAATCCAGAAGGCCTATCTCGAGAGCTATCACGATTACGGCCAGAACCTCTTCGACCGGTACGTGGACTACGCCGACGCCTGGATCGAGGACGTCGACTTCAAGGATCCCGACACCGGCCAGCTCATGAACCGCGAGCTGCTGAACCAGGAGCTCACGAAGATCGAGAAGCCCGCCGGCATCGCCAATCCGAAGGACTTCCGCAACGAGGTGGTGAAGTTCGCCCTGCGTGCGCGTGCCAGCCACGGCGGCCGCAATCCGTCATGGACCAGCTACGAGAAGCTGCGCGAGGTGATCGAGAAGCGGATGTTCTCGCAGGTGGAGGAACTGCTCCCCGTGATCAGCTTCGGCTCGAAGAAGGACAGCGACAGCGAGAAGAAGCATGGCGAGTTCGTGCGCCGCATGATGGAGCGCGGTTACACCGAGCGGCAGGTCCGACGGCTGGTCGAGTGGTACATGCGGGTCAAGCAGGCGGGCTGAGGGGAACCGAGGACCCGGCATGTACATCGTCGACCGCCGCCTCAACCCCGGGGGGAAGAGCCTCGAGAACCGGCAGCGCTTCCTGCGCCGCGCGCAGGCCTTCGTGCGGCGCGCCGTGCGCGAGCAGAGCAAGGAACGCGGCATCCGCGACATGGAGAAGGGCGGCGACGTCTCGATTCCTGTCGACGGGGTCCGCGAGCCGACACTGCGCCGCAGCAAGGACGGCGGCCGCCGCGACATGGTGCTCCCGGGCAACCGGGAGTTCATCGAGGGCGACACGATTCCCCGTCCCGGCGGCGGAGGCGGCCGCGGCGGCTCCCAGGGGGCGGAGGAGGGCGGCGGCGACGACGATTTCCGCTTCGCGCTGTCGCAGGACGAGTTCCTCGACCTGTTCCTCGACGACCTCGAACTTCCCGACCTCGCCAAGCGCAAGCTGGAGGGCGTCGAAAGCATCGAGTGGCGGCGGGCCGGCTACTCGGTATCCGGGTCCCCGGCGAACCTCGCCCTGCTGCGCACCATGCGCAACAGCCTCTCGCGTCGCCTCGCGCTGCGTCGCCCCAAGGGCGAGGAGGCGCGCGAACTGGAGGAGGAGATCGCGCGGCTTACCGAGGCGGGCGGCGACATAGAGGCCATCGCTACGTTGCAAGCGCGGCTCGACATCGTCGAACAGCGGCGCAAGCGCATCCCGTGGATCGACCCGATCGACATGCGCTACCGGCAATACGCGCCGTATCCGCGACCCGTGGCGCAGGCGGTGATGTTCTGCCTGATGGATGTCTCGGGTTCGATGACGGAGCCGATGAAGGATCTCGCCAAGCGCTTCTACGCGCTGCTCTATATCTTCCTGCGCCGCCGCTACAAGCATGTCGAGATCGTGTTCATCCGCCACACGCACGTTGCCGAGGAGGTGGACGAGGACACGTTCTTCCACTCCACCGAGACGGGCGGGACGGTCGTGTCGACGGCGCTGGAGGAGATGCGCCGCGTCGTCGCCGAGCGCTTCCGCCCGAGCGACTGGAACATCTACGCGGCGCAGGCCTCCGACGGGGACAACGCGCCCAACGACAAGGAGCGGACGGCCGACCTGCTGCAGAACGCGATCCTCCCGGTGTGCCAGTACTTCGCCTATCTGGAGGTGGGCGCGGAAGACGAACCATCGGCGCTGGGGCTCGGAGGGCGCGCCAGCGATCTTTGGCGGACCTACGAGGCGCTGCGCGAGAGCGGCGCCCCGTTCGGCATGCGCAAGGTGCGCCACCGCCGCGACATCTTTCCCGTGTTTCGCGAGCTGTTCCAGCGGCGCGCCGAGGGAGCGGGAGCATCGCCGTGACCGCGTCGATCGACATCAGCGAAGGCCTGCTGTTCCGCGGCGCGGACTGGGACTTCGAGACGATCCGCCGCATCAACGACGCCGTCGAGCGGATCGCGGTGCGCGATCTGGGTCTCGACGTCTATCCCAACCAGATCGAGGTCATCACGGCGGAGCAGATGCTCGACGCCTATGCGTCCTCCGGAATGCCGCTGTTCTACAAGCACTGGTCCTTCGGCAAGCACTTCGCGCAGCACGAGTCGGTCTACCGCCAGGGCTACGGCGATC
>JAIYAB010000152.1 GCA_027489275.1 Hyphomicrobiales bacterium | reverse complement strand
GGCGGCTGACGCCATCGCCGCGCGGCGGGCGCGGACCGAGGAACAGCTGGCGGAGCTCGCGGACGGCCGCGACCTCTTCGCCGGCACGTCCGCCGCCTTCTATGCCGCGCCCGCGAGCGAGGATTCGCTGGCGAGGCTGGCGCTCGAGCATCCCGACGCCACCTTCGTCGCCGGGGCGACCGACGTCGGGCTCTGGATCACCAAGGCGCTCGCGCCGATCGGGAAGATCATCGGCCTCGGCCGTGTCGGCGGCCTCGACGCGATCCATGATCTGGGCGACGCCATCGCCTTCGGGGCCGGCGCCAGCCATGCGCAGGCCATGCCGGTGCTCGCCGCCCTCGATCCCGACCTCGGCGAGCTGATGCGCCGCTTCGGGTCGGCGCAGGTCCGCGCGTCCGGAACGGTGGGCGGCAACATCGCCAACGGATCGCCGATCGGCGACCTTGCGCCGGCGCTCATCGCGCTCGGCGCCGAGGTGTTGCTGCGCAAGGGCGAGCGCGTGCGCAGCCTGCCGCTGGAAGCGTTCTTCCTCGATTACCGCAAGCAGGATCGCGAGCCCGGGGAATTCGTGCACAGCCTGATCGTGCGCAAGCCGGGACCAGCGGACAGGATCCGGGTGTTCAAGGTGTCCAAGCGCCTCGACGAGGATATCTCGTCGGTCATGATGGCCTGCCTCGTCACGGTGGAGGGAACCGGCATCGTCGCGGCCCGCGTCGCCTTCGGCGGCATGGCCGGCACGCCCCGGCGCGCTCCCGCCGTCGAGGCCGCGATGCTCGCAGCCTCCCTCGGCGACGGCACGACCTGGCGGCGGGCGGGCGAGGCCGTCGCGGAGGATTTCACGCCGCTGGACGACCACCGCGCCTCGGCCGCCTACCGGATGCAGGTCGCCAAGAACCTCGTCGTGAAGGCCATGGCCGAGATCGCCGGGGCGCCCACGGCGGCGACGCGCATCGCGGGCCGGCGCGAAGCCGTCCGGGCGGCGGAGTAGGCCGATGAGTGCCGTGTTCGAGGACGATCCGCCGCTGCGCCATGTCCGCCAGCCGCTTCCGCACGATTCGGCGACGAAGCACGTGCAGGGAGCCGCGCTGTACATCGACGACATGCCCGAGCCCGAAGGCACACTACATATCGCGATCGGCGGCGCGCCGGCCGCGCGGGGGCGCATCGCCGGCGTCGACCTCGCGGCCGTTCGGGCCTATCCGGGCGTCGTCGCGGTGCTGACGGCCGCCGACGTGCCGGGCCGCAACGACATCTCGCCGTCCAGGGGCGACGAGCCCGCGTTTGCGGACACGGAGGTGCTGTTCCACGGCCAGCCGGTCTTCGCCGTCGTCGCCAGGTCGCGCGACGCCGCGCGCCGCGCGGCGCGGCTCGGCGCGGTCACCGTCGATGCCGAGCGCCCGAGCGTCACGGTCGAGGACGCGCTGGAGCGCGGCGAGACCGTGCTGCCCGACTACGTGTTCCGGCGCGGCGACGCGGCGGCCGCGCTCAAGGATGCCCCGCATCGGCTCGACGGCACGTTCCGCATCGGCGGACAGGAGCATTTCTACCTCGAAGGCCAGGTGGCCTTCGCGCTGCCGGGGGAGGACGGATCGGTCCACGTCCACTCCTCCACCCAGCATCCGACCGAGGTCCAGCACGTCTGCGCCCGCGTTCTCGGCCTGCCGGACGCGCTGGTGACGGCCGAGGTGCGCCGCATGGGCGGCGGCTTCGGCGGCAAGGAGAGCCAGGCGACGCAGTGGGCCGCCATCGCCGCGCTCGCCGCGGTGCGCACCGGTCGGCCCTGCAAGCTCCGGCTCGATCGCGACGACGACATGGCGCTCACCGGCAAACGGCACGACTTCCGCGTCGACTGGGCCGTCGGCTTCGACAGCGAGGGCCGCATCGCGGCGGCGGCGATGGAATTCCTCGCCCGCTGCGGCTGTTCGGCCGATCTCAGCCAGGGCGTCGTCGACCGCACGATGTTCCACTCGGATTCGAGCTATTTCCTGCCCGTGCTCGCCATCGGCTCGAAGCGGCTGAAGACCAACACGGTGTCCAACACCGCGTTCCGCGGCTTCGGCGGCCCGCAGGGCATGCTGGCGATGGAGCGGATCATCGACGCCGTCGCCTGGCGCCTCGGCCTCGATCCGCTCGACGTGCGCCTCGCCAACCACTATGGCGAGGGCCGCGACGTCACGCCCTACGGCATGACTGTCGAGGACCACGACGTCGGCCGCCGCCTCCTGGGCCAGCTGGAGGTGTCGTCCGACTACCGTGCACGGCGCGAGGCGCTGCGGGCGTTCAACGCGAAGTCGCCGATCCTGAAGAAGGGCATCGCGCTCACGCCGGTGAAATTCGGCATCTCCTTCACGCTCACCCATCTCAACCAGGCCGGCGCGCTGGTGCACGTCTACGCCGACGGCTCCGTGCAGCTCAATCACGGCGGCACGGAGATGGGGCAGGGGCTCAACCAGAAGGTGGCCCAGATCGTCGCCGAGGAGTTCGGCATCGGGATGGAGCGTGTCCGCATCACCGCGACGACGACGGACAAGGTGCCCAACACCGCGCCGACGGCCGCCTCCTCCGGTTCCGACCTGAACGGGCGCGCTGCGCAGATCGCAGCGCGGGAGATCCGGGACCGGCTGGCCGAGCTGGCCGGCCGCCTCCTCGGCGCCCCCGCGGCCGAGGTGACGTTCCGCGACGACCGCGTCTTCGCCGGCAACGAGAGCATGGCCTTCGGCGAACTCACCCGCCGCGCCTATGTCGAGCGCGTCCACATGTCGGCCGCCGGCCATTACCGGACGCCGAAGGTGGTGTGGGACCGCGACAATGTGAGCGGACGGCCCTTCTACTACTTCGCTTATGGCGCGTGCTGCGCGGAGGTGATCATCGACACGCTGACGGGCGAGAACCGCGTCACCCGCGTCGACATTCTCCACGACGTCGGCCGGTCGCTGAACCCGGCCATCGACATCGGCCAGATCGAGGGCGGCTTCGTGCAGGGCATGGGCTGGCTGACCACGGAGGAACTCGTCTACGACGCGCAGGGACGCCTGCGCACCCATGCGCCGTCGACCTACAAGATCCCCGTCGCCTCCGACGTCCCCGCCGACATGCGCGTCAGCCTCTTCGACGGCGCTAACCGGGAGGAGACGGTCTACCGCTCGAAGGCGGTGGGCGAACCGCCCGTGATGCTTGCCAACGCGGTGTTCTGCGCGCTCGCCGACGCGCTGCACTCCCTCGCGCCGGGCCGCCCCGTCCCGCTGGACGCGCCCGCGACGCCGGAGGCCATCCTCAGGGCGGCCATGGCGCTGCAGCAGGACGGCTGACGTGCCGCGGGCGAACACGCACGGGAGGGCCGGATGATCCTGTCGTGGTCGCGACTGGTGGAGGCCGTCGAGGGGCAGGGGGCGGCGGCGCTCGTGCGGGTCCACGACGTTCGCGGCTCCGCGCCGCGCGAAGTCGGGGCGACGATGGTCGTGCGGCCGGACGGCGGGTTCTGGGGAACGATCGGCGGCGGCACGCTGGAGCACGAGGCGCTGGCGCAAGCGCGCGAACTGCTTCAGCGCGGGCGCGGGCCGGCCTTGCGGCGCGCGTGGCCGCTGGGTCCCGATCTCGGCCAGTGCTGCGGGGGGCACGTGGCGACCGTGACGGAAACCTTCGACGCCGCAGACCTGCCGGACCTGCGGGAGTTGGCGGCACGGGAGCGCGAGCCCGGCGGGTTCGCCGTGGTAGCTTCCATCGGTCCGGCGGGCCGTGTGGAGCGCCGCGACGGACGGGTGAAGGCCGGCGGCTGGATGGAACGCCATGGCGACGATCGGCGGCCCCTGCTGCTGTTCGGAGCGGGCCATGTCGGCCGTTCGCTGGCCATCGCGCTTGCCCCGCTGCCGGTCGCGGTCACCTGGTTCGACTCCCGGCCCGAGGCGTTTCCCGCCGCCATCCCGGCCAATGCCTCGCTGCGGCTGCTGGGCGAGCCTGCGCACGCGGTCGCCGCCGCGCCGCCGGGAGCGGCGGTGCTGGTGATGACCCATTCCCACCCCCTCGACCTCGCGGTCGTCGCGGCGGCGCTGTCGCGCGACGATCTCGGGCCGGTCGGCCTGATCGGCTCGCAGACCAAGCGCGCGCGCTTCCTCGCGCGGCTGCGCGACGCGGGCCTCGGCGCAGCCGCGGCGCAGCGGCTGGTGTGCCCGATCGGCGTGCCGGGCATCGAGGGCAAGGAGCCCGCGGTGATCGCAGCCGCCGTGGCGGCGCAGGTCTTGCAATGGCGCGACGTGCAATGGCGCGAGTCGCAGCGGCGCGACATGCAATGGAGCGAGGCGTCGGGCGAAAGCCCGGGGATCGCGGCCTCGCCGGCCCCGGTGCGGGGGCCCTCGATACGAAAGCGGGGCGCGAAGCCGCCGAGGCCGCGACCGGGCCAGCGCAAAGCAGGGGGACGATGACGATGTCGACGACGACGGACGAGGACGACATGGCCTATCTCCGCCGCGCGGTGGATCTCTCCTTCGCGCAGATGCGCGCTGGCGCCGGCAAGCCGTTCGGCGCGGTCCTGGTGCGCGACGGCGCGGTGCTGGGGGAGGGCTGGAACGCCATCGTCGCCACCAACGATCCCACCGCCCACGCCGAGATCATGGCCGTGCGCCGCGCCTGCGAGGCGGTCGGCTCCGCCGATCTCACGGGAGCGACCCTCTACGCCTCGGGCGAGCCCTGCCCGATGTGCCTCGGCGCCATGTTCCTCGCCAAGGTGTCGCGTTGCCTCTATGCGACCACGAAGGAGGAAGCGACGCGCATCGGCAACATGACCGAGGCGATCTACGCCGAGTATCCCAAGCCGCCCGCCCAGCGCAGCCTGCCCTGCATCCATGTGCCCATGGAGGAAGCATCCCGCGCCTTCGATGAATGGCTGGTCCGGTGACGCGCAACCCCATGAGCCGGACCACGCCATGACTGATGACGACCAGCAGCATCTCGCTCGCGCAGCGCAACTCTCGCGGGAGCGCATGGAGGCCAATCTCGGCGGCCCGTTCGGCGCCGTGATCGTGCGCGACGGCACCGTGCTGGCCGAGGGCTGGAACGAGGTGACCTCGTCCAACGATCCCACCGCCCACGCCGAGGTCGTCGCCATCCGGCGCGCCTGCGCCGCCGTGGGCGACTTCAGCCTCGCCGGCGCGACGCTCTATACAAGTTGCGAGCCCTGCCCGATGTGCCTTGCCTCGGCCTACTGGGCGCGAATCTCCCGCATCGTCTACGCCAACACGCGCGACGACGCGGCGGCCATCGGCTTCGACGACGCCTTCATCTATGACGAGATGCCGAAGGCGCCGTCCGAGCGGGCGATCCGCATGGACCACGTGCCCTCGCCCGCCGCCGCCGCCGCCTTCGCCGCCTGGATGGCGAAGGCCGACAAGATCACCTACTGACCCCCGGGGCGGCTCCGAAAGGCCGCCCGGACAGGACCGCCCGGAAGGCTCGCCGACACATGGAAGGTTTCGCCCTCGACTGGATCAACCTCGCGCTGCGCTGGTTCCACCTCATCGTGGGCATCGCGTGGATCGGCGCGAGCTTCCATTTCATCTGGCTCGATTTCAGCCTGCGCCAGCGCGAGAAGATGAACCCCGGCGTGTCCGGCACGTCTTGGCTGGTCCACGGCGGCGGGTTCTACCACGTCGAGAAATACGGGGTCGCCCCGGCGCAGCTTCCGCCGGACCTGCACTGGTTCAAGTGGGAGGCCTACCTCACCTTCATTTCCGGCTTCCTGCTGCTCGCGGTGCAATACTACTGGAACGCCTCGGCGTTCCTGGTCGATCCCGCCGTCATGAACATCAGCGGGCCGGAGGCCGTGCTGATCTCGATCCTGACGCTGGCGGGCGGTTGGTTCGCCTACGACGCCCTGTGCCGCTCGCGCATCGGGGACAACACCGCGGCGCTGGCGGTGTGCGTCTTCGCGCTGATCGTGGGGGCGGGCTACCTGTTCACGCACGTCTTTTCCGGGCGCGGCGCTTTCATCCATGTCGGCGCGATGGTCGGCACGATCATGGCCGCCAACGTCTTCGCGGTGATCATCCCGAACCAGAAGGTCGTGACGGCGGACCTCCTGGCCGGCCGCACCCCCGACGCCAAGTACGGGAAAATGGGCAAGCAGCGCTCGCTGCACAACAACTACCTGACGCTGCCCGTCCTGCTCTTCATGGTGTCGAACCACTATCCCTTCCTCTATTCGCACCCGCAGTCCTGGCTCGTCGTCGCCTTCATCGTGCTGGCCGGTGGCGCCATCCGGCACTTCCTCAACCGCACCGAGGCCGGGGACCGGCCCATGTCAGTGGCGTGGACAGTGCCCGTCGCCGCCGTGGCGCTCGTCGCCGCCATCGTGTTCACGGCCCCGCGCCGCGGGGGCGACGGCGCGGCGGTGCCCGAGGCGGAGGCCGTGCGCATCGTGCAGACGCACTGCGTCGCCTGCCACGCCGCAAAGCCGACGCACGAGGCGTTCCGCGGCAATCCGCCGCCCAAGAACGTCGTGCTGGAAACCATCGCGGACCTGCGCCGCAACGCCCCCGGCGTCATGGCGCAGTCCGTCCAGGGCAAGGCCATGCCGCTCGGCAACGAGAGCGGGATGACGGATGCCGAGCGCGCCGCGCTGGGCGCGTTCCTGGCGCAGCGGTGACGTGATGAGGGCGCTGACGCTCGCGCAGGTGAACGCGATGGACGATTCCGCCTTCGTCGCCACGTTCGGCGGCATCGCCGAGCATACGCCGTGGGTGGCCGCGCGCGCCGGCGGGTCGCGGCCCTTCGCGGACCGATCGGCCATGGTCGCCGCCTTCCAGCGCGCCGTTCTCGACGCCGCACCGGACGAGCAGACGGCATTGCTGGCCGCCCATCCCGACCTCGCCGGCCGCGCCGCCATCGCCGGGGACCTCACCGCGGACTCCGCCGGCGAGCAGGCCGGCGCCGGGCTCGACAGGCTGACGGCGGAGGAATTCGCGCGCTTCACGGCGCTGAACGACGCCTACCGCGCCCGCTTCGGCATCCCGTTCATCTTCGCCGTGCGCGGCGCCGACAAGGCGGCAATCCTCGCCGCGTTCGAAAACCGGGCCGGCGGCACACCGGCCGAAGAGCGGCTGACCGCCATCGCCCAGGTGCTGCGGATCGTCCGCTTCCGGTTGGAAGACAGGGTGGCGGGGTGAGCGTTCAACGCCCCGCCGCGACCGCCGCGCCCATCCGGACCATGTCGGCGATGTCGACCGACAGCGTGCGGGCGATGCAGGCATAGCCGCGGTCGTTCATGTGGAATTTGTCGCCGGCGAGCGTCGACAGCAGAGCGTCCTCGCCGCGTGCGCTCCAGGCCTTCATGAGTCGGTAGCGCGAGAAAACCGGGACGCCGCCTGCCTCGGCCGTCTCCCAGATCGCCTTCACGAAGCGCTCGTAGCCGTCGAGATTGCGGATCGTCGGGAAAAACTGGGGATCGAGAATGACGATGTCCGAGCCCGCCTGCCGCACGATATGGATGCCCCGGTCGATGAGGTCCCGGAAGGCCGCTTCGCCCTCTCCGCGGATGGCGTCGTTCGTGCCCACCTGCCAGATCACGAGGTCGTACCGCTCGACTGCCAGCCGCTCTGCCAGACGCTCCACCGTGCGGGGAGCGGTTTCGCCGCCGATGCCGGCATTCACGACGGTGACTTCGGCCTTCGGCCACCGCCTCTGGAGGATCTGCTCGAGCTGGGCCGGGTACGACCGCGCGCTGGCCGAAGCGCCTGCTCCCTCGGTGGATGAGGAGCCGATGGCGAGGATCGTCACCGGCCGCCCTGCCTGGACGGCTGCGGCAAGTTGACTCAGCCGGCGCGGCTGCGCGGTGACGCGTTCCCCGGCCTCGCAGGCGAACACGCTTTCACCGGCCCGGGCGGTCCCGCCCGACGCAGACCACGCAAGTGCCGACAGGATAAGGCAAAAAGCTGGCGTCAGCAGGGTGCCTGCCGTGCGGCGAAGGAGATCAGAGCGCATCGAAAGCCCCCGAAGAGCCGGTCACGCTGGAGGCCTGCACCTGAACGCTCCCTGAACGAACCCGCCTGCGCTCCCGAAACAGTGATCGGCGGGACGGGCATTGCTCTTGCCGTACGGCACGTCTCGCCCACATGAATGCACGTCCAACGCATTGAATCCAGAGCTTGAGCCTGACAACGAACCGCACCGGGGCATTTGCCGTGAGCGAAGCGTCCACCGACCGATTCGTCAGCCTGGATTTCTGGCGCGGCCTCGCGCTGGTGACGATTTTCGTCAATCACATCCCGGGAAACCCGGCCGAAGCCTTCACGCACAAGAACTTCGGGTTCTCGGACGCGGCGGAAGCCTTCGTACTCCTCGCCGGCGTCGCCGCCGCTCTCGCCTACCTGCCCGGCATGAAGTCCGGCTCCTACGCCCGGCAAACGGTGCGGATCGGACTGCGGGCCTGGACGCTATACGTCTCGCATATCGTGGTGCTGGCGCTGTGCGGCGCGGCCGTCGCCTATGGCGTGCTCGCCACCGGCGACGTGCGCATCCTGGAGGCCACGCAGTTCGACCAGATCATCGGGGCGCCGCTGGAGGCGGCGATCGGCGTGGCGACGCTGGGCGTCCAGCCCGCCTATCTCAACATCCTGCCGCTCTACGTCGTGCTGTTGCTGATGACACCGGCGCTGCTCTGCCTCGTCGCCATCGATCCGCGCCTCGCGCTGATCACGTCCGGAGCGCTTTACGTCGCCTCCCAGGTCGCGGGGCTGGCTCTGCCGAGCTACCCGGGCGTGGATGCGTGGTACTTCAATCCGCTGACGTGGCAGTTCCTGTTTGCGATCGGACTGTGGGGGGGAGCCGCGCTCGCGGGCGGGCGCAGGCCGAAAGTGCCCCGCTGGCTCGTGATGCTCGCCGTCGCCTACCTCGTCGGCGCGCTCGTGTGGACGCGCAGCGGCTTCTACTACCCGCACGACCTCGCACCGCTGCCGCGCTTCGTCTGGGATTTCGACAAGACGAACCTCAGCCTGCCGCGGCTGCTGCACGTGCTATCGCTCGGCGTGATCATCATGGCGTTGCCGCTGGAACGGTTCCTGCGGAACGCCTCCGCAGCGTGGCCGGTTATCCTGCTGGGGCGCAATGCGCTTCCCGTCTTCTGCGTCGGAACGGTGCTCGCCTTCGCGGCGATGCCGCTGCGGGCCGGCGAGCTGGGACACCCGGCGCTTGACTTTTTGATCGTTCCGGGCGGAATCGCGGTGCAGCTTATGCTGGCATGGATGCTCGAATGGTACCGTGTCGGAGCACGGGCCGCCCCGGCCAAGTCATCCCCCGTTCAAGACGCGGCGGCGGGAGCCTGATCCGGAGCGCGGCCATGATGGTCGTGGCGCTGGCGCTGGTGGTCGGCGCCGGCCTGCCTGCTTATTCCCAGACCTGCCGTGTTCCTGAAGTCTACCTGAAGATGCCGGGCGAGCTGCCGCGAACGGTCCGGCTCGCCGACCGCGGAACGCCGGTGCGGATCATGGTCGTCGGTCCGCGCATCGGGGGACCTTCGCTGTCGGAGAAGAAGCGCAATCGCCTGCTGCAGGCGCTCGAGAAAAAGCTCCCGGGCATGGATTTCGACCTCGTCGACGAGGGACGCGGCGCGGTGCCGGCCGCCAAGGGTTTCGAGGCCATGCGGGAGGAGATCGCGACGGTCCGCCCCGATCTCGTGCTCTGGCAGGTCGGAACCCCGGATGCCCTCAACCATGCCGATCCGGAGGCGCTGGGACGAACCCTCGTCCAGGCGGCCGACTGGTTGCGGGCCCAGTCGATCGACCTGATCCTGATCGACCCCCCGTTCGTGCCGAATGTCGGGCACGAGACGCTCTATGCGCGCATTGTCGGCAAGATCGGCGAGGTGTCGGCGCAGTCCAACATCAACCTGCTGCGCCGCTACGCCGCGACGCAGCACCTCGACAACGAGCGGCGCAAGAAGCCCGCGTCCGATGTCGTGGATGCGCCGGCGCAGCAGTCGTGCCTGCCCGACCTGTTGTCCGAGGCGATCTATCGCGCCGTGATGCGATGACGGCAGGGCACGGGCTGGGCGTCATCGAAACCGGTCGCAGGTCCTGCGTGCCGGTCGATGATCCTGCGTGCTGCGGCAGGGTGGGCCGTGCCCGCCCGCATGGGCTGTCAGGCGAGATGCCTGCGGGCTTTCGCCCCGCGCGGGCGGGTGGCGTCGAAGAAGCGCGCCTTGTCCGCCGCCTTGATCAATTCGTTCGACAGCGCTTCCGCCTGGGCCTGCGTCAGCAGGCAGGACATGGTCCCCTGTCCGTCTTCCAGATGGAACGCGACCAGCGACGCGCCCTCGTTCCGGGGAACGATCGCCACATCAGACTTCACGTCCCGCAGGCCCTCGACCGGACCTGCAGGTGCGCGACCGACATTTGCCTCGAATGCCATACGCCTACTCCGCCTCCACGCACGCCACACCGCATTGCAACGTTCGAGCCCGCGGTTGGTTCCGCGGGTGCTCAACCATAAACTGTAATCTCTCGATGTGATTTGTTCATTTTGTGAGCAGTAAACAACTTTCTGTTGAAAACGGGACGTTCACCGATTCCGGCCACCATTCCCGCGTCCGTCCCGACGCCGTCGGGCCCCCCAAGAGTCCGCCGATGACACAGCCGAAGGTCGTCATTCTCGCCGGTGGGCTCGGCACGCGCCTGTCCGAGGAAACCGCCGTCCGGCCGAAGCCGATGGTGGAGATCGGCGGCCGGCCGATCCTGTGGCACATCATGAAGATCTACGCGGCGCACGGCCTGACGGACTTCGTCGTCTGCCTCGGCTATCGCGGCTACATGATCAAGGAGTACTTCGCCAACTACGTGCTCCACACCGCGGACGTCACGGTCGATCTCGCAACCGGCGCCATCGACTATCACGCCACGAACGGGGAGCCCTGGCGCGTGACGCTGGTTGACACGGGCGATGCGACGATGACCGGGGGACGGGTGCGCCGCGTCGCGCGCTATCTCGGCGGACAACCCTTCTGCCTCACCTATGGCGACGGCGTCGCCGACCTCGACGTGACCGCGCTGCTGGATCATCACCGCAGCGCCGGCGTCGAGGCGACGGTCACGGCCGTGCAACCGCCGGGTCGTTTCGGCGCGCTCGATCTGGCCGGCGACAGCGTGCGGCGCTTCAAGGAAAAGCCGGACGGGGAGAGCGGCTGGATCAACGGCGGCTTCTTCGTGCTGCAGCCCTCCGTGCTGGACCGCATCGCCGGCGACGCCACCGTCTTCGAGAACGAGCCGCTCGAGGGGCTGGCCCGCGACGGTCAGCTCAACGCCTACCGCCACCACGGATTCTGGCAACCGATGGACACGCTGCGCGACAAGGCCCAGCTCGAGGCGCTGTGGAGTTCCGGCAAAGCGCCGTGGAAGCTCTGGTGAACGTCGCGCACCCGCAACCCTGCCGCGCCTGCGGCGCGCCGCTCGTGGAAAGCGTCGTCGACCTCGGCGCGCAGCCGCTCGCCAACGCCATGATCCCGGCCGGGTCGGCCGACCGCATGGAGCCGACCTACCCCCTGCATGCCTTCGTCTGCTCGTCATGCCGCCTGATGCAACTCGTCGACTACGAGACGCCGCAGGCCATCTTTTCCGACTACACCTACTTTTCCTCCTACTCCGAAAGCTGGCTCGATCACGCCCGCCGTTATTGCGAGGCCATGGCCGGTCGCCTCGACCTCGGCCCGGCCTCGAAGGTGGTGGAGATCGCCAGCAACGACGGCTACCTGCTGCGCTGGTTCGCCGAGGCGGGCATTCCCGTTCTGGGCGTCGAGCCCGCCGCCAATGTCGCGGCCGTCGCCCGCGAGCGTGGCATCCCGACCGAGGTCGCCTTCTTCGGTCGCGCCACTGCGGAGCGGCTGAGGGAGGCCGGCCACGCCGCCGACCTGATGGTCGCCAACAACGTGCTCGCCCACGTGCCCGACATCAACGACTTCCTGGCGGGCTTTTCCGTCCTGCTGAAGCCGCAGGGCGTCGCGACGTTCGAGTTCCCGCACGTTCTCAACCTGATCGAGCAGGTCCAGTTCGACACCATCTATCACGAGCATTTCTCGTATCTCTCGCTCGCTGTTGTCTCCGGCCTGTTGCGACGGCACGGGCTGCAGGTGTTCGACGTCGAGGCATTGCCGACGCATGGCGGCTCCCTGCGCGTCTTTGCGCGTCGGGTGGGCGTCGCGGGCGAAACGGCCAGCGCGGCGTGCGCGGCGCACCTTGCGCGGGAGGAAGCCGCAGGCCTCGGCGGGGCGGACGCCTACCGCAATTTCGGCCGCCGGGTCGTCGACGTGAAGGCGAACCTGCTCGACTTTCTCGTCCAGGCGCACCGGGCCGGTCGTACCGTCGCGGGCTACGGCGCGCCGGCC
>JAIYAB010000392.1 GCA_027489275.1 Hyphomicrobiales bacterium | reverse complement strand
GCTGAAGAAGGGCTCGGACTTTGTCACCGCCGCCTTCACAGACGGCGAGGAGAGCGTGAAGAAGCAAATCGTCGAGAAGGGCATGACGCTTGTCAACCCGACCGATCCCGATGCGTGGAAGGAGGCAGCCGCCAAGGCAATCCCCGAGCTCGCCTCCACCTGGGGTGGCGACGCTGCGCTCTACGACCGCATCCGCAACGCCTGAGGCGGGCGCGTGCGGGCGGGTCGGATCCTCGACGGGGCGGAGCGGGCGGTGGGCTGGCTCGAGGACGCTGCGATCATGCTGCTCGTCGTCGCCATGACGGTCATCGTCAATCTCCAGATCTTCGCGCGCTACGTGTTCCATGCGCCGATGATCTGGCCGGAGGAGGTAACGCGGCTGACGCTCGTCTGGCTCACCTTCCTCGGAGCAGCGGCGATGGGGCGGCGTGCCGCCGACATCGCCGTCACCACCTTCGTCGAGATGCTGCCAACCGAAGGGCAGCGGCTTGCCCTGCTGCTGCGCGACGCGGTGCTCGTCGCACTCTTCGCGCTCGTCGCGCGGGAGGGCGTGCGCCTTGCGGACGCGGTCGAGGGGATGCCGCTGGTGGCGACTGAGTGGCCGACGGCGCTCCTCGCATGGCCCGTCGCAATCGGCGGCGGGTTGATGGCGCTCCATCCCGCGCTACGCATCCTGCGGCAATTCGGCGTCGGCGGGAACGCGCCCCCATGAGCGGCCTTTACGTCGCGACACTTCTTGGCCTGCTCTTTGCCGGCATCCCCGTCGCCGCCTCGCTTCTTGTGGTTAGCATCCTGGGTGTCCTCGTTGCGGGCGTCCCACTCTCGATCATCGGCCAACGACTCGCTTTCGGAGTCGACAGCTTCACCCTCATTGCCGTGCCCATGTTCCTGCTCATGGGTAACCTGATGAACGCGAGCGGCATCACGCAGCGGATCTTCGACTTTGCAGTCGCGCTTGTCGGCCACTGGCGGGCCGGCCTCGCGCAGGTCAACATCCTGGGCTCGATGGTCTTTTCGGGAATGTCGGGTTCGGCCCTCGCCGATGCGGCGGGGCTCGGTACCGTCGAAATCCGGGCGATGACGCTCAAGGGCTACAAGCCTGCCTTCGCGGCCGCCGTAACCGCCGCCTCGGCCACGGTTGGACCAGTCATCCCGCCCTCGACGATCGCCGTGCTCTACGCCTTCATCGCCGACGTGTCGGTTGGCCGGATGTTCCTTGCAGGCGTCATTCCCGGCATCATGATGGTCGCCGTGCAGATGGTCATCGTCCACCGCGCCGGGCGGCGGCTCGACGTTGCCACATTTCCGCGCGCGAGCATGGCCGAGCGCACGCACGCGACCTGGCGCGCTATGCCGGCCCTCGTGGTTCCCTTCGCCATGATCGGCGGCATGCGCAGCGGCATCTTCACCGCCACCGAGGTGGCCTCGGTGGGCGCGCTCTACGCTCTGGTGCTGGCCGCGATCTACCATGCGGAGACCTCGCGCCGCGACGTGGTGGCGGCCTTTCGCGACACGGCCCTAACGACGGGCGGCATTATGCTGATCGTCGCCGCCGCCAACGTCTTCGCTTGGCTGCTCGCCCGCGAACGCATCCCCCAGGAGGTCGCCGAGTTCGTGATCCAGCTCGGCCTGCCCCCCCTCGTCCTGCTGTTGCTCGTCAACGTCATGCTGCTCCTGCTCGGCATGATCCTCGACAGCGCCGGCATCCTCATCCTCGTCACCCCCGTCGTCGTTCCAGCGCTCGTCGCCGTCGGAGTGGACCCGGTCCACTTCGGCATGGTCATGATCGTCAACATGATGATCGGCCTCCTCACGCCGCCGGTCGGCATGGCGCTCTTTATCGTCAGCAACATCTCCGGCGCGCCGATCGCCGACGTGGTCCGGGAGGTGTTCCCCTTCATCCTTGGGTTCCTCGTGATCCTCGCCCTGATCACGTTGTTCCCGCAGCTCGTCCTATGGCTGCCCGACCTGGTCTACGGAGTTGCGACGCCATGAAATCCGGCCAGAAGCCCGCCGACGCTCCCTCGCCGACGCCGACCATCCTCCACGGCGGTGGGCAGCGACTGCCGGTGCGCTGGGTCAACCGCGACGTCCCGCCGATGACGATCTCGCGCTACCGGGTCGGCCCAGGCGAGAAGATCTCCATGCACGTCCACACCGGCAAGGCTGAATACTGGCTGGTGCTGGCGGGGACCGGCACGGTCACCGTCGGGACCGAGGCTTTCGACGTCGTCGAGGGCGACATCGTCGCCACCGAGCCCACGGTTCCCCACGCCTTGCACAACACCGGGACGACGCCGCTCCTCTTCGTGAATGTGGTCCAAGCGACGGGCGGCCCGATCACCACCACGGAGCTCGCCGGCCCATGAGCCTCGTTCTCGTCACGGGCGGCAGCGGCATGGTCGGCCAGCACGTGGCTGAGGCGGCGGCAGCCCGCTGCCTGCGCACGCGCCTCGCCGACGTCGCCTGGACCGGCGGCCGGGGCTGGGCGCCCGCTGACGAGCACTTGTCGTTCGACATCCGCGACGCCGACGCCTGCCGCGAGCACGTGCAGGGGGCGAGCGCGGTGATCCATTGCGCGGCGGTTGTGGGGCCGCAGCGGGCACGGGTCGACCCGCTTGCGACGCTCGCCGTCAACGTCACGGGCACCGCCAACCTGCTCGAGGCGGCTGCGGCTTGCGGCGCACGACTCATCGTCGTCAGTACCGCAACCCTCTATGGCCACCGGCCCGACCTCGGCGATATGCCCGAGGACGCGCCGACCGATCCGCTTACCGTCTATGACGGGAGCAAGCTGATGGCGGAGACCTACTGCGCCGCACACCGTCGCACCTATGGAAGCGACGTCGCCTGCGTCCGGACGGGCTTCGTCTATGGCTTCGGCTCGGCGATAGGCGAATACTTCCTGCCGCGCGTGATGCGGGGCGAGGACGTGCAGGAGCCCGCCGGGCGGGACCATCCCTGCGACTTCACCTGCGTGGTCGACCTCGCGGAGGCACTCGTCACCATGGCGACGGCTTCGTCTCTCCCGGCCTCGGTCTACAACGTCACCGGCGGCCGACTGCGCACGCGAGGAGACCTCGCGCGCGTCGTGTGCGACCTCGTGCCGGGCGCGCGAATCGAACTGGAGGCTGGCATCGATCCGGCCCGTCACCTGCGGGGCGCCTGCGTCATCGAGCGCGTGCACCGCGACGTCGGCTGGTCGCCCCGTTTCACCCTCGAGACCGGCATGGCCGACTGGAAGCGTCGTCTCGAGGTCGCGTCGGCCAACGCACCATGATTTTCTGCCGAACCGAGCCGCTTGCTATCCCCCGCGTGCTCGTGCCTGGCCCCGATGTTCCTCGGCTTCGTCGACGCGGATCATCGGCTGGCGGAGTTGGTGCGCGTCCGCTGGAAGAACATCGACGCGCTCCTGCCGAGGCGTCCCGCGGGGGGGCTTGCGGAGATCTGGGCGAAGCGCATCGTAGTCTCGGTGCCCGCACGAATCTCGATCGTCCCAAGGAGCCTTCCCTGATCCAACCTTCGCCCGACGACATCACGCCGCACCTCCGCTCGCCCGACGTGAAGGCGATCGCCGGCTACCGCCAAGGCCTCGCCTCGGACGCAGCAGCGGTGGGATGGGCATGACGACGGCCGCGCTGCCCATCGTCCACCGCAAGAAGGCGCAGCTCGTCTACGAGCATCTGCGCGAGCAGATCGTCAACGGCACCTATCCGCCCGGCCAGCGCATGATGCTCGCCGAGGTCGCCGCCGGCCTCGGGCTGTCGCAAATGCCGGTCCGCGAGGCGCTGCTGCGGCTCGAACAGGACGGGCTTCTCGAAAGCGAGCCGCACAAGGGCATGCGCGTCTCCCCCGTCTCGCTCGCCGATGCGGCGGAGCTCTTCGAGGTGCGAGCCGAGCTAGAAGGCCTTGCCACCGCGCGGGCAGCTAACGCCGGCGATCCAGCGCTCGTCGTGGACCTCTCGGCCATTAACGCCAGCTTCGCGCGGGCGCTGGAGAACGGGCCGGACTACCCGGCCATGGGTGCCGCGAACTGGGCCTTCCACCGGCGCATCCTCGCTGCCGCGGGCAACGGCCAGCTCTCTCGCATGCTAGAGGACATCTGGACGCGCTCGCTGCGCTACCGGCTCGGCTACCAGCGAATCCCTGGCAGGGCGCGGCGCACCATCGCCGAACACGATGCCATCATCGCGGGCCTGAGGAACGGCGATGCCGAGACCGCACGGCACGCCGCGGTTGCGCACATCCATAAAGCCGGCCGCGAACTGGCAGAGACCATCCGGCGCGAGGATACGGGCGCCACCGGCGGCTCTGGGGAAGTCGGCGCCCAAAAGACGGCGGTCGAATTGACCCCGGCTCGCCAGGCCCGGCGGCAGGGATCACACACGGGACGGATATCGCGGGATGGCTGATGCGGCGACACCGGGCCTGTCGCTTTCCCTGCCGCGCCGGGTCCTCGTGACGGGCGCCGCGGGTGGTATCGGCGCTGCCTGCGTCCGCCAACTTGCGTCTGCGGGGTCCTCCGTCGTTGCGACGGACATCAGGCCGCCACCCAAGGCTGCGCTCGCGGCCCCGACCGGGGTCCGGTGGCTGGTCGCTGACCTTTGCAGGGTCGACGACCGGGCACACGTTGCCAGCGCCGTCGCCGGCGGCCTCGACGGGCTCATACACGCGGCCGGCATCATCGACACCGCGCCGTGGACCGCCATTGCTGAAGAGGAGATCGACCGGATCCTCGCCGTCAATCTGAAGGCCCCGCTCCTGCTACTGCGTGACCTCGCCAAGCAACTCTCGGACGGTGCATCCATCGTCCTCGTCGGCTCCATCGCTGCGCGGCGCGCGTCTCCTAACGCCATGGTCTACGCAGCGAGCAAGGCGGCGCTGCACAGCCTCGGAGCATCGCTCGCTCTGGCGCTCGCCCCCCGTGGCATCCGGGTGAATATCGCCGCGCCGGGTCTCATCGACACACCCCTGACCGACCAGCTTAACGCACGCCTCGCGCGCGAGGCCGGCATCGACGTTGCCACGATGGCCTCCCGCCGCGCCTCCGATATTCCGCTCGGACGGCTCGGCACTCCGGACGACGTTGCCCGCCTCTGCCTCATGCTCCTCAGCCAGGGGGCTGACTATCTTGACGCCGCCACCGTCTACGGGACGGGCGGAGCGCTGGCGGGTTCGATCTAGGACCCGGCGGTCTGCTGCGGCGTCCGCGTCGCTTGACCCAGATTTCCAGAATGAACGACCGGGCTTTCTATCGACATCGGCCCGTTCAGCCCTCGAGGTGTCCCCGATCTGCGGTCTGCTTGGCAACTGTGCTGAGCTTAATGCCGGTCTCCATTGAAGTGTTGAAGATCATCGGTGCACCGGATCGCACGTTGCACTCATCGTCCTGACTGACGGCCAGGCGCTCGCCCGTGCCGTGGGGAATGAGGTCCCGGCAGCATGCGTCGATGTCACAGGTCGGAATGGGATCTTGCGAGGCTCATAAAAGGAGTGGAAGCCAGGACAATCGATCATCCCGACACCATCAGGCGCCCAGACCTTCGCGCCCTGCGCCCGCAGAGCCACGCATTGCCGGTATCGCCAGCGCAAGGAGCACAAACACCGCCGTGGCGAGCTTGAGATCGGACGGGTGCAGGCCAAGTGCCAGACCCAGCGACACGACTTGATAGTAGATCACAGCTCCAATGATCGGGCCGGCGAGGATTCGGGCGATGGATGCTCGACCGAGGATCGTTTCGCCTATCACGACTGCCGCGAGGCCGCTGATCAAAACGCCGAAACCCATCCCGATATCGGCGAACCCTTGCTGCTGGACGAGCAGTGCGCCAGACAGAGCGGCCAACGCATTGGCAATGGCGAGACCGCAGACCGTCCAGGCCGCAACGCTGATGCCGAGGGCCGGAGCGAGCGCTGCATTGGCGCCGACCGCGCGCAGACGGGCGCCCATCTCCGTCTGAAGGAACCACCACAAGCCTGCGACAACGACGAGGATCAGCGAGCCAAACGTTACTGTCTTGGCGATGTCTGAAGTGAGGATGGCAGGATGGATCAGCGAGAAAACACTCGGCTGGTCGAACAGTGTGACGTTGGCTCGGCCAAGCACCCGGAGATTGACGCTGTAGAGGGCCGTCATGACGAGGATGCCAGCGAGCAGCGTATTGATGCGAAAGCGAAGATGAATGAATGCCGTTGTTGCGCCCGCGGCTGCACCTGCAGCAGCCGCAAGGGCCGTCGCTAGGAAAGGATTTGCACCAGCCACGATAAGCGCGGCGCCCACGGCGCCGCCCAGCGGAAAAGCTCCCTCGGCGGTCAGGTCGGGAAAATTCAGGAGGCGGAAGGGCAAGAGGATCGCGAGCGCAATAAACGCGTAGAGGAGGCTCGTCGCGAGCGTCACCGGAATGAGTTGCAAGAAGGTATCGAGCGCGGTCATGGCAGCCTTCAGCGAGCCAGCAGGATCTTGTCGTCGGCTTCGCCGAACCGAGCAACAAGGTCAGGCACCGTTGCGTTCTGCTTGGCTTCGCCTGCCAGCGTCAGCTTGATGCGACCATTCTCCATCATCACGATCATGCTGCCGCAGAAGAGAGCCTGGTTCATGTTGTGGGTCACCATGACGGCCGTGAGGCGATCGCGTGCGATCACATGGACGGTCGCGGCAAGAACGAGTTCAGCCGTTCGCGGGTCGAGCGCGGCGGTATGTTCGTCCAGTAGGAGAACGTCGGGCGTGCGCAGGACCGCCATCACAAGCGCGAGGGCCTGACGCTGCCCCCCTGACAGCAAACCGACCTTGCCGCCCAAACGGTCTTCGAGACCGAGCCCAAGCTCAGCCAAGCGTTCGCGATAGAGTGCCCGGCGCTGTGCCGTCAGGCCCCAGCGTAAGCGCGCAGGCCCCCCCCGCAGGGCAGCCAGCAGAAGGTTTTCCTCGACGGTCATGCTGGCGGCCGTTCCGGCCATCGGGTCTTGAAAGACGCGCGAGATGCGCGAGGCCCGACGCTCCACGGGTTCGCGCGTCACGTCGCTCCCCGCGATGCGGATGGAGCCGGAATCAAGTGATACCGCCCCGGCGATCGCGTTGAGCAGCGTCGACTTTCCGGCGCCGTTGGATCCGATCAGAACGGCGAAGGTTCCGTCGGCAAGATTGAGTGAAATGTCATCCAGTGCCGTGCGCGCATCAGTCGTTCCAGCGTGGAAAACCTTCCGCACATCACGGATTTCGATCATCGGGGCCGACTATTCGGCGACGAAACAATTGCAGCCCTTGAGTGCAGCAGGCACGTCGCGGCCGAGCGCCTGTAGGCCCCTCGGGCTGACAAACGCGCTGAAGTCCTCCGGGACCGGAACGTATATCGGCAGGTCCTGCGGCTTCGCGCCGTTGAGGATCTTCACCGCGAGTTCGCCGGCCCGTTCGCCGTTCTTACGGTAGCTGATGGCGTGAAATCCGACGAGCTGATGGCGAAGCTCGTGATTGTAGATCGTGTTGATCGTCGGGATCTTAAGCTGCGACGTGACCTGGGCGACCACGGGCATTGCTGTCTGGATGATGTTCGACTGGATGAGGAGGATCGCGTCGACACGACCGCGGAGTGACTGGATGCGCGTGGGAATGTCGCCCTGCTGGTCGACGCCGACCGTCACGAGTTCCAGACCCGCCTTCTTCGCAGCTGCCGTTAGCAGTTCGATGTTGGTCTTGTCGTTGTCCTCGGCCGGATTGTAGAGCGTGCCGATGCGCTTGGCGTCGGGTAGGAGATCCTTCAAGAAGGCGAGGGACGCGTCGAAACTCGGCATCATCGACGCGCCAGTATGCGTCTCGCTGCCGCGTTCGAAGCTGGGTACCACCTTGGCTACGACCGGGTCGACGACGGCAGCAAAGACGATCGGGATGGACTTGTCGGTGATCCCGCGGATGGACGCCTGCGCCACCCCCGTCGTCATGGCAAGAACCAACGTCGGCTTCTTCGCCTGGGTCTGCGCGAGAAGTTGAGGAATGAGCGAGCGGTCGAAGTTGACGTGCTGGTAGTCGAAGACAACGTCCTTGCCTTCGACGAACCCGCCCTTCACGACTGCGGCCTTGAAGCCGTCCACGGTTTCGCGAAGAACGGGGTGCTCCCCGAAGTTGGCAATCACGACGAGCTTCGGTGTCTGTGCGACGGCAGACGCCGATCCGGCGACAATGAATGCAGCGGCGGCAAGAAGGCGGCGAAAAGACATCTGTCTTGGCTCCTGTCGGGATTCAATCGCGAAAGGCGGGACGTCTGTATCGAACGGCGATCAAGGCGGGCGCGAAGCGGCTCAAACCGAAGCTCAGCGCCACACGCGTCGTGCGATCCGCATCATGTTTCCGCCGAGGATAGCCGCGATATCGGCGCCCGACCATCCCCGTTGCTCCAGAGCTTCGACGAGTGCTGGCAGCGTCTCGGGCGACAGGCTGTCCCAAGGCGGTGGCGGATAGCCGAGGGCAGCGAGCGCGGGGTTTTCAGCGAACATTTTCTGCATGAAGTCGTCGTAGAAGTTCCAGTCCATGCCGAGGGCGACATGCTCGGCGCCCACGAGGTCGGCCACTGCCTCGATATGGGTCACGTAGTCCTCGACGGTCGATCGGCCGGTGTCCGACAGCATGAAGGACAAGCTGTTGATCCCGATGACACCACCGGTTTCCGCGCACGCCCGGATGAGTTTCTTGCCGATGTTGCGGACATGAGCATGCTCGCTGCGCGGATTGGAATGGGAAAAGATGACCGGATCCATGGAATGCTCGATCGTGTCGAGCGCCGTGCGCTCACCGGCATGGCTGAGATCGATGATGACGCCTACGCGGTTCATTTCCGCAACGAACCGTCGGCCGAGGCTCGACAGGCCGGCATTGCCCGTCTCCTGGCAGCCGTCACCCAGCGCGGTACGGTTGTTGTAGCTCAAGATCGCAAGGCCGACTCCGAGCGCCTTGAATGGCTCGACTAGTCCCGGATCTTGGCCGTAGGGACCGCCCCCTTGGAAGTTGAAATTGAGTGCGAGCTGTTTGGCCGTCCTCGCACTCTCGATGTCGCTCACGGTGTGCACGATGGCAACGTCGGGTCGCTCCATGAGGCTGCGACGGACCCGCCCTAGATGGCGTAGCGCCTGATCTGGCGTGTTCCATTCCGCAGCGACCGTCAGCGACAGCACGCCGAAGCCGGACCTGCGATAGCGGTCGAGGATCCCTGCCGTGTAGGGCAGACACTCCACGGTCCAGCCCACGGAGCCTTCCCATACCAGGGCTTGCTGGAGCGGCATGCGGTTTCGTGCCCCGCGCGTTTTCGCGGTTCCGCTCGCGATGTCGTCCACGCTGCCTCCATTTGCTCTACCGATCAGTCTACGTCCCGTCCCGAGTATGGCGACGATGGTGGCCGGCCACTGGACTACGCGTCACTGGCGGCATCGCGCTCTCAACTACCGGATCGAGACGGAGCGCGGTATCGTCGATCGGCGAGATGCCTTAGTAGCAGATTGTGGCGGGACCGCCCAGAGCATAGCGCCGGTCTATCGCGCCATGTACGCTGAAGCTGATCACCATTTCGCATTCCCGCTCCTGTCGATAGGACGTCCAATGAGAAGCGCGTTTCTGGCTGTACTCTTGATGGCAACACCTGCCGCAGCACAGCAGATGCCCATCTTTGACGCGCACATCCATTACAGCCATGACGCGGTGGAACTGGTTCCGCCGAAAGAGGCAGCCGATCTCCTGCGCAAGGCCGGCCTCAGGAAGGCTCTTGTCTCCAGTTCAGACGATGACGGGACGCAGCGATTGCTGGCAGAAGCGCCCGACATCGTCGTTCCGTCTCTCAGGCCCTACAGGCGCCGCAGCGACGCTTCGTCGTGGACCAACGATCCTGGGATCATCGTCTATGTCGAGGATCGGCTGAAGCGCTTCAAGTATAGCGCCATCGGCGAATTCCACGCCTACAACGCCGACATTGAAAAGCCCGTCGTGCAGCGCATCATCACGCTCGCGAAGGAGAACAATCTTCTGCTGCACGCCCACTCGGACGCGGATGCCATTGACCGGATCTTTGCGACCGATCCAGGCGCAAGGGTGCTCTGGGCTCATGCGGGT
The DNA here is from genome assembly GCA_027489275.1 of Hyphomicrobiales bacterium. Classification (GTDB taxonomy): domain Bacteria; phylum Pseudomonadota; class Alphaproteobacteria; order Rhizobiales; family Beijerinckiaceae; genus Alsobacter. The sequence continues at coordinate 923 of JAIYAB010000392.1, read as the reverse complement.
TTCGAGAAGCCCGAGCGTGTGCGGGAGTTGCTACGCAAGCATCAGAACCTGTGGAGCGATCTCGCCTTCCGCAACGAGCATGTCCAGGGCGAAGGCGTTTCGCCGGACTGGCGCGCGGCCTTCGACGAGTTCCCCGATCGCTTCATGGTCGGTACGGACACCTTCGCGCCTGAGCGACTGCATTACATCGGCGAGCACGCCAACAGCAGCCGCCGCTGGCTGGCAACCCTGCCAAAGTCACTGGCCGAACGGATCGCATACCGAAACTCCGAGGAGATGCTGGGACGTGTCGCACCTGCGGGTGGAGCCAGCAGATGAGGCGAGGCGGCCTGGCAGGACTGGCGCTGCTGCTTTCTGCGGCGGGCGCGGAAAGCTCATCGTGCCTTCCCCCTGATGTGGGCACTCCGATGTCGGCCACGACGTCAGGACCGGTTGCCGCCGCACTCCGCTTCAGTCCGGCGACAGTGAAGGTCGGCTCTCCCTTTGTGATCGATATCAGCGTCTGCTCGCTGAACAATGCAAGGATCGAGCGCCTCGCGATCGACGCGCGCATGCCGGCCCATCGGCACGGTATGAACTACAAGCCGGAGATCGCGTCCAAGGGCGATGGATCCTATGAAGCCCGCGGGTTCTTGTTCCACATGCCTGGTAGGTGGGAGATCACCTTGTCTGTGACGGGAGCCGCAGGCGGGAAACCACAATACCTGACCCTTGAACTCGACGTTCGATGAGGGGCTTGCGCGCGTGCTTCCTGTCACTCGCGGTCTGCATAGGGCTGGTGCCGGCTTCCGCCGCGGAACAGCATAGGCTCTTGCTGTCGGAGACGGAGATCGAACTTCTCGTCTCTCATGGGCCCTGGCCTGAAGCGGCGACCGTTGACCCCAGCAACCGGGTCTCAGGCTTGCCAGAAGCGATAGCACTTG
>JAIYAB010000262.1 GCA_027489275.1 Hyphomicrobiales bacterium | reverse complement strand
GCTGTGCCACGCCATGCGGATGAAGAACGGCCCGTAGTGGCCATAGTCCGCCGGCCACCAGTCCTTGGACGTCGTCATCAGGGCGACGATGTCCTTCTTGAGGGCGGCGAGGTCGAGCTTCCGGAACTCGCTCGCATAGTCGAAGGACTTGCCCATCGGATCGGAGAGCGAGGAGTTCTGGTGCAGGATCCGCAGGTTCAGCTGGTTCGGCCACCAGTCGCGGTTCGACCTGACGCCGACAGTCGTGTGCTTGTGGGCTCCGTGCATCACCGGGCACTGGCCGACGGTCTCGACAGCTTTCTCGTCCATGGTTCTTTCCGATCGTGGCTGCAGTGATGGATCGGGACCACGGCGACAAGCGCCGCGGCGCGCCGCACCTCGTCCTGCGGCGACAGGCCTTCGTCCCGATTCCTGTTGCCCCTCTGTACCAAAGCCCAGCCATAGGTTTAATTTGGATTTTCTGATTGCTGCGATAAGGGTTGATTATGGCCAACCTCACGCTCCGCCAGCTGCGCTACTTCGAGGCCCTGGCCCAGCATGGGCATTTCGGTCGTGCCGCCGTCGCCTGCGCCATCTCGCAGCCTGCCCTGTCGATGCAGATCAAGGAGCTCGAGGAGACACTTGGCGCCGAGCTCTTCGAGCGGAACGCGCGCCAGGTCCGCCTGACGAGTCTCGGCGAGGCGTTCGTGCTGCGCGTGCGCGACATCCTGAATTCGGTGGACGACCTTGAGAACCTGGCGCGCGCCGCGGGAAATCGGCTCGTGGGACGGCTTCGCATCGGCGTGATCCCGACGATCGCGCCTTACCTGTTGCCCACGATCATCGGCAACCTGACGCGCATGAATGCGGACCTCGACATCCACGTGCGCGAGACGCTGACGCAGAGGCTGATCGAGGAGCTGACGGAAGGGCGTCTCGACGCGGCGATCGTCGCCCTTCCGGTTTCCGAGCCGTCGCTCACGGAGGTGGCGCTGTTCGAGGAGAGCTTCGTGCTCGTGCGGCCGAGCGCGGACCGTGGAAAGCCGATTCCCAGCCGCGACACGCTGCGTGAGATGCGACTGCTGCTCCTGGAGGAAGGGCACTGCTTCCGCGACCAGGCGCTGTCGTTCTGCAACATGCAGTCGCCGCTTCCGCGCGACCTGCACTACGGCAGCTCGTTGACAACGCTGGTCCAGATGGTGAGCGCCGGCATCGGCGTCACCCTCATCCCCGACATGGCCGTCGCGGTCGAGACGCGCTCGGCATCGGTGTCGGTCGCCCGGTTCGAGGGGCCGCAGCCGGCGCGGACGATCGGCATGATCTGGCGCAGGACGAGCCCGCTCGCCAAGCAGCTCCTGCAGATCGGCGATCTGGTCCGGCGTTCGGCGGAGGAGCTGCGCGACGCGCAGACGGCGTCGCGGGACGCTGCCGCGGTCTCCTGAGCAAAGCGATCAGGGCTCGCGCAGGACGAGCTCGTGGGGCAATTCCACATGGCGCGACGTCGCGCCGCTCCAGATGCCGTCGAACGCCTCGACGATGGCGGCGCCGAAGCTCGCATAGGGCACCCGCACGGACGACAGCCATGGCGCCAGCCAGTTGTTGAGCGGGTTGTCGTCGAAGCCGACGACGAGACTGTCGCCGGGGACCCGCACGCCTGCTTCGAGCAGGCGCTTGTGTACGCCGTACGCGATCAGGTCGCTGAGGCAGAAGATGCCGCGCGGGACGGGGCCAGGCGCGACGAGCCTGCCGGCCGCCGCGTAGCCGATGGCCAGATGGTCGAGCAGCGGCGCGGTGAGGCGCCGGGACTTCGGCAGGCGGATCCCCGCCCCCGCGAGACGCTGCGCAAATCCTTCGAGGCGTTCGGCGGTGGCAGACGACTTCAAAGAGCCGTGCACGACGGCGATGTCGTGGATGCCCCGCGACAGAAACAGGTCGGCCACCTCGGCGCCCGCAAGCGCGTTGTCGACGCCGACGAACGGCGCGGTGCCGGCGAAAGGGCTCCGGCGGTTCACGAAGAGCAGCGGTTCGCCCTGCTGCACGAAACGCTCGAGATGCGTGCTCGGCACCGCGCCGAGGAGGATGATCCCGCGCACGAGCTGGGCGCGCATTTCGAGAAGGTATTCGTCCTGCAGCTCCGGGCGGTCGTGCGTGTCGCACAGGACCATCACGTAGCCCGCCTCGCGCAGCGCCGTCTCTGCCGAGGCGGCGATCGCGGCCATGGCCGGATTGCCGAGGTTGGCGGCAAGCAAGGCGACGAGCCGGCTCTCCTTGCGCCGCAGCGCGCGCCCCACGCTCAGGGGACGGTATCCCAGCTCGGCGATGGCGCGCTGCACGCGCTCGACGGTCTCCGGCCCGGCCTTGTTGGCGATGCCGTTGACGATGCGGGAGACCGTGGCGATCGACACGCCGGCGCGCGCGGCCACGCTGGTGATCGAAGCCACCGCCGGCCGATCTGCCGAAGGAGGCGCGCGCCGCGGTCGTGCCATTGCATTCCCCGTCACGTCGACGGCGCCCATCCGGGCGCCGTTTGCGAAGCTCTTGCGCAGAATAGACACGAGCGTTATCATGCACAAAGGAAAACGTTTTCCTTTCTTTGCCCGCTTCGTACCACGCTCGCCAGCGTGACGTGCCGGTCTTCCGAGGTAAACGTTTGCCCAACAAGATTGCGGGCGTGCATCGCCCCTCCCGTCAGGAACCCGGAGGAAACACATGACACTCGGCAAGATCATCGCCGGCGCCGGCCTCGCCGCCCTGCTCGCCATGGGCAGCGCGCGCGCGCAGGAACTGACAATCTGGCACGACCTCGGCGACAACGGCACGCAGTGGTTCGAGCGCCTCGGCGCCGAATTCGCCAAGCAGAAGCCCGGCGTCACCGTCAAGGCTTCGAGCTTTCCGACCGACCAGTGGTTCGGCCGGGTGATCAGCGCGCTGAACACCGACACCGCGCCCGACCTGATCTACAACAACTACGAGCGCGTGATCCGCATCCAGACGCAGACCAACAAGGTCTCCGACCTGAAGGGCGCGCTGGACAAGGTGACGGACAAGGCCTTCCTGCAGGAAGACGACTATCGCGTCGCCACCTATGGCGGGAAGATGATCATCATCCCGATCCAGCGCGTGCAGATGGCGCTCGGCGTCCGCAAGAGCTGGCTCGAGAAGACCGGCGAGAAGTTCCCCGAGACGTGGGAGGACGTGCAGCGCATCGCCGTGAAGTTCAAGGACGGCGATCCCGACGGCAACGGCAAGGCCGACACCTTCGCGATGGCGCTGCAGGCCGCCAAGCCGCGCGACCTGATCCACATGCTCGATCTCTTCACCTTCGGCAGCGGGCTGCGGCACACGCTGATCGATCCCGAGGGCAAGATCACGATCGACCAGCCCAAGCATGCGCTCGT
>JAIYAB010000168.1 GCA_027489275.1 Hyphomicrobiales bacterium | reverse complement strand
CGACACCATCGCGCGGTCGCCCGCCTCGATCCGCCCGCCCGGGAACACGAAGACGCCGGGCATGAACTTGTGGCCGTCGTGCCGGCGGCCCATCAGCACCTTTGGCTGGCGGGCGGACCGGTCGAGGATGATCAGCGTCGCCGCATCCTTGGGCCGGACGTTCGGCGAGGACCGGTCTTCCGGCGTGCTGACGAGGCGGGCGGCGAGCGGATGCGTCATCGTGCGGCGGACCCCGTCTCCAGGTCCTCGGCGCGGGGCCGCAGGACCGGCATGTCATCGCCGTCCGGCTGGGCGCTGAAGCCGTGCATGCGCAGGGCCCATTGCAGGGACACGATGGCGCCCTTGATGGGGCGGATCATCGCCAGCGACAGGACGATGGTCAGCGTCGGCCACAGCCCGACATGGAGCCACAGCGGCCAGTCGCCATGCGTCTCGGCGGCGAGCATCCCGCCGACCACGACGTGGCCGACGATGGCGATGACGATGTAGGCGGGCAGGTCGTCGGCCCGGTGATGGTGGAACACCTCGCCGCAGCGCTCGCACGCGGGCGCGACCGCCAGGAATCCGGCGAAAAGCCGGCCCTCGCCGCAGTGCGGGCAGCGACCCATGGCGCCGCGGCGCATCGCCAGCCAGAGATCCCGGGGAGCGGCGTCAGGAGCGAGAGGATGGGTGCGTTCGATCGGCATGATCAGCGTCCGTTCTTTCTCTTGCCCGGCGAGGGGCCCTTGCTCTTGCCCGCCGGCGGGCCCTTGGGGAAGCCCCCTCCCCTGTTTTCGCCGTCGCGACGGCCGGTGCGGCCGGCGTTGCGGCCCGACAGCCCGCGCCGGGCGCGCGGCGTCGTCGTCGCGCCCTCCGACAGCAGCTCGAAGCGCAGCGCGCCCGCCAGCGGCGCGGCCTCGACGAGCCGCACGGTCGCCGGGTCGCCCAGGCGGTGCGTCTCGCCCGTCCGGTCGCCGACAAGCGCATGGGCGGCCTCGTCGAAGCGGTAGTAGTCGGCGCCGAGGGTGGACGCGGGGATGAAGCCGTCGGCCCCCGTCTCGCTCAGGCGCACGAACAGTCCGGACCGGGTGACCCCGGTGATGCGGCCCTCGAAGGTGGCGCCGATCCGGTCGGCGAGGTGATGGGCGATGAGGCGGTCGACGGTTTCACGCTCGGCGGCCATCGAGCGGCGCTCGGCCGCCGAGATCTTCGCCGCGATCTCGGCCAGTTCCGGGATCGTTCCGTCGGGCAGGCCGTCGTCGCCCAGCCTCAGCGCACGGATCAGGGCCCTGTGCACGATCAGGTCGGCGTAGCGGCGGATCGGCGAGGTGAAGTGGGCGTAGCGGCGCAGGTTGAGGCCAAAATGGCCGTAGTTCTCGTTGGCGTACTCGGCCTGCGCCTGCGTGCGCAGGATGACCTCGTTGATCAGCGGCTCGTGCGGCGTGCCGCCGACGCGCGCCAGGATCGTATTGAAGAACGCCGCCCGCAGCGCGCCCTTGGCGGTCATCTTGATGCCCACGGAGGCCAGCACCTCGCCCAGCCCGCGCAGCTTCTCCAGCGAGGGCTCGTCGTGGACGCGGTAGATCAGCGGCGTGCGCTTCTCCTCCAGCGTCTCGGCGGCGGCGACATTGGCGAGGATCATGAACTCCTCGATCAGCCGGTGCGCGTCGAGCCGCTCGGGCACGACGACCCGGTCCACCGTCCCGTCGGGCTTCAGCAGGATCTTGCGCTCGGGCAGGTCGAGTTCCAGCGGCCCGCGTTCGCCGCGCGCCTTGCGGGCGCAGAAATAGGCCTCCCAGAGCGGCTTCAGGACCGGTTCGAGGATCGGACCCGTCGTGTCGTCGGGCCGCCCGTCGATCGCCGCTTGCGCCTGCTGGTAGGACAGCTTGGCGGCCGATTTCATCAGGATCCGGTGGAAGGTATGACGCCGCTTCACGCCCTCCCGGTCAATAACCATGCGCACCGCCAGGGCCGGGCGGGCCTCGAGCGGGCGCAGGGAGCACAGGTCGTTGGAGATGCGCTCGGGCAGCATCGGCACGACGCGGTCGGGGAAATAGGTCGAGTTGCCGCGCTCCTGCGCCTCGCGGTCCAGCGCGCTGCCCGGCGTGACGTAGGCGGCGACGTCCGCGATGGCCACGGTGACGACGAAGCCGCCCTCGTTCGAGGGGTCCTCGTCGGGAGCGGCGTGGACGGCGTCGTCGTGGTCCTTGGCGTCGGCCGGGTCGATGGTGACGAGCGGCAGGGCGCGCCAGTCCTCTCGCCCGCCGCCGAGCGTTGCAGGAGCGGCGCGGGCGGCCTCCGCCAGCGCCTGCGGCGGAAACTCCATGCGGATGGAGTGCATGTGGATCGCGACGAGGCTGATCGCCTTCTCGCTCTTCAGCGAGCCCAGCCGCTCCACGACCTTCCCCAGCGTCAGGTCGAAGCGGCCGCGCTTGGCGAGGCTGACGGAAACGAGATCGCCGTCGGCCGCGCCGTGCTCGTCGCCCACCGGGATGGGGATCTCCTTGCCGAGCTGGCGCTTGTCGACCGGCGCGATCGAGCCGCCGCCGCCGGGCAGCGCGCGGAAGACCCCGATGATCTGCGCGCGGGAGCGGTCGACGAGCTTGATCAGCCGGCCGGAATAGGCCGCGCCGCCCTCGCCCGCCTCCTCGACGCGCAGCAGCACCCGGTCGCCCACGCCGGGGACCGGCAGCCCAGGCTTCGGCTTGCGCGGCAGGCGCAGCGCGATCCCCGGCGGCGCGCCGCGGCTCTTCTCGTCCCACTCGACCGGCGTCGCCATCAGGTCGCCGTCGCGGTCGCGGCCGGTGATGTCGGCCAGCACGACCGGCGGCAGACCGCCGGCCTTGTGCAGCGCCTTGCCCGAGCGGGAGAGGACGCCATCGTCCTCCAGCTCCTTGATCAGCCGCTTCAGCGCGATCCGTCCGCCGCCCTTGATCCCGAAGGCGCGCGCGATCTCGCGCTTCCCGACCTGGCCGGGCTCGCCGCGGATGAAGTCGAGGATTTCTTCGCGCGAGGGCAGCGTCTCGCCGCCGCGCATGGCGTGGGGGTCCTTGGCCACGGTGGTCCTTTCCGTTGTTCCCTATGTGGCCCTTTTGGCCGCGGGATTCCACCGGGAAGTGGGCTGCCATGCGCCCGCTAAAGGGGTCGGCGCGCCTTGTCCTGTTCCCTCAGGTCGGTCTTGAGGATCTTGCCGTAGTTGCTTTTG
>JAIYAB010000384.1 GCA_027489275.1 Hyphomicrobiales bacterium | reverse complement strand
GGTCGAGGATGACGATCATGACCAGCGTCCACATGGCGGTCAGCATCGTCCCCATGAGCCGCAGCGGCGTTCCCCTAAGCCCGAGCTGGTAGCCCAGCGCCGCCATGCTCAGCATCGCCATGCCGATCAGCAGCCAGATCAGGGTCGGCGGCAGCTGCTTCTCGAAGGCGAAGCGCTCTGCCGTGCTCATGTCGAAGGCGTCGTTGAGCGCACCCTGCAACTGCGCGGCGACCGGGTCCGTCCGCTCCCGGGCAATCGCCGCCATATGGCCCCAGATCAGCGTCTGCAGCGCGCCGGTGCGCGCCGAGAGGCCCTCGAGCGCCTGACCCGATGCGGTCGCGCGGACGTAGTCGATGCGGACCCTTGTGTAGTCCTCCATCAGCCGGGCGATCTCCTTGCCGCGCGGATGGCCGATCGCCTCCGCCCGCAGCCATGCCGTGCCGATCGCGTTCGCCTCCGCCAGCGTCCCGTTCTGCCGGTCGGAGTAGCGGGTGCTGGCGAAGTTCAGCGTCAGCGCCAGCACGAAGCCGAGCAGGCCCAGCATCGATCCGACGATGACCCCGACGTTCTCGGGCATGGCCTCGGACCGGATGCGCTTGCGATGCCCGATCCAGTAGCCGAGCTCGCGCAGGCCGATCTGCAGCACGAACAGCACAAGGCCGAAGGCCGCGAAGCTCCAGACGGCGAACTGGATGAGCCAGCGTGTCGGTTCCATGGTCCTGCAGCCCCCTGCATGGCGGGACAGGTCGCCCCTGCCGCGCCGCGTCCCGACCTTACCGACGGCCCGGCGCGGATGCGATGAGCGCGGGCGCGCCGTCCACTGCGTTCCGCCGGAGCGTCAGCCCCCGGTCGACCGGTACAGCGCCGGCCCGCCCGCGGTCTCCTCGGACGCCACCGCGCCCAGCTGCACGAGGTGGTTCACATGCGCCAGAACCTCCCCCACCGCGAAGCCGATGCCGTCCAGGTCGTGCACCCTGGGGAACATCGCGCGCGTCAGGTCGCGCACGGTCCGGGGCTCGCCGAGCAGGGCCAGCGTCTGCGCGAGGCGGTCGCGGTGGTGGATGCGCAACTCCTCCATGCGCAGGGCCGCGCCGCGGTAGGGCAGGCCGTGCGAGGGCAGCACCAGCGTGTCCGGCGCGACATCGTCGAAGGAGGCGAACGACTGCAGGAAATCGCCGAGCGGGTCGCCGAAGGGGTTCGTCTCGTAGACGGCGATCACCGGGGAAATGCCCGGCAGCAGCTGGTCGCCGGCGATCAGCACGCCGCCCTCGGCGTCGTGGAAGCTCGCATGGGCATGCGCATGCCCGCCCGACACGATCACCGTCCAGTCGCGCCCGCCCATGCGGATGCTCTCGCCGTGCCGGATCTCCTCGATCTGCCCCGGCAGGGGAACGGCGAGGTCGACGTATTTCTCGCGGCTGGCGATCATCCGCCGGGCCTCTCCGACGTCGAAGCCGTTGCGCATCAGGTACGTCCGGTGCGTCTCCACCGCGCCGGGCATGTGCGGCACGTGCTCGATGCGTGCCCACAGCCATTCCGTCAGCGTGCCGACGAAGCGGCAGCCGAACCGGTCGACGATCCGGCCCGCGAGGCCGATGTGGTCGACATGGCCGTGCGTGGCGACGAGGCGGGTCACGGGCTTGCCGGCCAGCGGCCCGGCGAACAGAACCTCCCAGGCGGCGAGGGTGATCGCGTCGTTGCAGCCGGTGTCGATCACCGTCCAGCCGTCGTCCTCCTCGATCAGCCACACATTGACGTGGTTGAGCCGGAACGGCAGCGGCAGCCGCGCCCACAGCAGCCCGGGGGCGATGGCGCGCGCCTCCCCGGCTTCGGGCGGCGTGGCCCAGGGAAACGCGATCGCCCTGCTCATGGGGGAAGCTCCGGTAGCGGCGCGCCGCGGAAGGCCCGTCGGGCTGGCCGGGCCGGCGGCCGCGGTGCAGGGCCTCTCTCACTATTCTAACTGGCGTTAGAAGAAAATCCGGTCAAGTGTGGAGGCCTGCACAGGGAGGCGCCCATGTCGCTGCTTGTCACCGAGCGCCCGGCGCCGCACGTCGTGCTGCTCCGGCTCGACCGGCCCGAGGTCCGCAACGCGCTGAGCCCGGAGCTGCGCGGCGAGCTCAGGGTCGCGTTCCAGGCGCTGTCCGCCGATCCCGATGTGCGCGCGGTGGTCGTCACGGGCAACGGCGAGGCCTTCTCGGCGGGCGCCGACATCCGCTCGATGGTCGAGACCACGCCGGGCGAGATGATGCGCCGCGGCGACGACGCGAACTGGTCCGCCATCCGCGACTGCCCCAAGCCCGTCATCGCCGCCGTCAGCGGCTATGCGCTGGGCGGCGGTTGCGAGCTCGCCATGCACGCCGACATCATCGTCGCCGCCGAGAGCGCACGCTTCGGCCAGCCGGAGGTGAAGCTCGGCATCATGCCGGGCGCCGGCGGCACTCAGCGCCTCGCCCGCGCCGTCGGCCGCCACCGCGCGATGCTGCTGCTGCTCACCGGCGACATGCTCACCGCGCGGGAAGCGTTCGACGCAGGGCTGGTCAGCATGGTGAGTGCGGACGGGTCCGCGCTCGACGACGCGCTGGCGCTCGCATCGCGCATCGCCGCCATGCCGCCGCTGGCGGTCGCCGAGATCAAGCGTGTGATGCACGCCGGCCTCGAGGCGCCGCTCGACGTCGCCCTCGAGCTCGAGCGGCGCGCCGCCTACCTGCTGTTCGACACGGACGACAAGCGCGAGGCGATGCGCGCTTTTGTCGAGAAGCGGAAGCCCTCTTTCTCGGGGCGCTGAAGAGCCGACGCGGCGCGCGGGGAAGTGGTGACAAACTTTCGAACAGATGTTAGAGTTTTTGAAATCGGGCGGCCATGGGTCGCTCCGAACGAGGGGAGGGCGCAGGTGAGAGGAGCAACGGTCCTGTCGTCGCCTGCCTGCGGGCACCGGGCGGACCTCCCGTGCTGACGGTCGAGGACGTCCAGCTCTCGTTCGGCGGCGTGAAGGCCCTCTCGGGCGTCAGCGTCGAGGCCGCCAAGGGCCGGATCACCGCGGTCATCGGCCCGAACGGCGCCGGCAAGACCAGCCTCTTCAACGTCATCTCCGGCTTCTACAAACCCCAGAGCGGCCGCGTCGTCCTCGACGGCGAGGACATCACCCGCCTCAAGCCGCATGCGCGCGCCTATCGCGGCATGTCGCGCACGTTCCAGAACATCGCGCTCTTCTCGGGCATGACCGTGCTCGACAACGTCAAGCTGGGCGCCCACACGCGCCTGACCGGCGGCGTGCTGTCGTCGGGCCTCAGGCTCCCGTCCTCCCGCCGGGAGGAGGCGGAGCTCGACGCCGAGATCCGGCGCGACGTGCTGGGAATGCTCGAACTCGACCGCGTGCAGAACTCGCATGTCGAGGATCTGCCCTACGGCCTGCAGAAGCGCGTGGAACTCGCCCGCGCGCTCGTCATGCGGCCGAAGATCCTCCTCCTCGACGAACCGGTCGCCGGCATGAACCGCGAGGAGAAGCGGGAGATGGGACGTTTCGTCACGGACGTCCGCGACCGCCTGAACACGACCGTGCTGCTCATCGAGCACGACATGGGCATGGTGATGGGCATCTCCGACCACATCGTGGTGCTGTCCTTCGGCAAGCCGATCGCCTCCGGCACGCCCGAGCGGATCCGCCAGGATCCCGACGTGATCAAGGCGTATCTCGGCGGGGCCGAGGACGCCGCCGATGACAAAGCGGCGTAGGGCGCACCGATGAACGCGTTTCACTTCTTCATCGAGTACTCGATCGTCGGCATCGCCTCGGGCGGCGTCTACGCCCTCATCGCGCTCGGCATCGTCGTCATCTTCAAGTCGTCGCAGACCTTCAATTTCGCCATGGGCGAGATGATGATGCTGTCGGCCTACCTGTTCTACACGGCGGCCGTCACCTTCTCGCTCGGCATCCTGGCGGGCATGGTCGCCGCGCTGCTCGGCTCCATCGTGCTGGCGCTCGTCATCGAGCGCGTCGCGCTGCGGCCGATGATGGGGCGGCCCTTCATCGCCATCGTCATGGTCACCTTCGGCATCGGGTCCATCATCCGCGGCGTCGTCGGCATGATCTGGGGACCGAACGACCTGCAGATCCCGGCCATCCTGGCGCGCACGCCGGTGCTGATCGGCGACTTCTTCATCCCGGGCAAGACGGCGCGCGCCGCCGCCATCGCGGTGTGCATCGTGCTCGCGCTGATCCTCTACCTGCGCTACTCGCGCGCCGGCGTGGCGCTGCGGGCGGCGGCGGCCGACACGATCACGGCGGCCTCCATGGGCATCGACGTGCGCCGCGTGGTCGCCTTCACCTGGGTCATCGCCGCCATCACCGGGTGCATCAGCGGCGTGCTGATGGCCAACGTGAACACGCTCACCCCGCATCTGGGCGTCGTAGCGCTCAACGTGCTGGCGGTGATCATTCTCGGCGGCATGAACTCCATCGGCGGCGTGCTGGTGGCCGGCGTCATCATCGGCTGGCTCGAGGCCGTGACCGGGCTGATCCTGGGCACCGAGTTCCGCGAGATCACGCCCTACATCCTGGCCCTGCTGGTCCTGCTCGTCCGGCCGACCGGCCTGTTCGGCAGCCGCGGAATCGAGAGGATCTGATGGTCAGCGACGTCGAGGCACCGGTGCGCGGGACGACCAGCAGCGGCCTCTCCCGCCAGCGCCTGCTGATGGCCGCCGGCCTTGTCGTGCTGCTCGCCCTGCCGCTCTTCGTGCCGCGCTACTGGGTGTTCTTCGCCGGCCTGCTCGGCATCAACATCATCGCCACGCACGGCCTCAACATCATGATGGGCTACACCGGGCTGCTGTCGCTCGGCCACGCCGCCTTCCTCGGCGTCGGCGCCTACACGGTGGCTCTGGCGCAGATCCACCTCGGGCTGCCGTTCTGGCTCGCGATCCCGCTGGCCGGCGTCTCGGCCGCCATCGTGGGCGTCGGTTTCGGGCTGCCCTCGCTGCGCATCCGCGGGCTCTATCTCGTCATTGCGACGCTGGCCGCGCAGTTCATCCTGAACTTCGTCTTCGTGCACTGGCAGAGCGTCACCAACGGCGACGTCGGCCTCACCGTGCAGCCGGCCAGCGTCTTCGGCTTCCCTCTCAACAACGAGACGCGGGTCTACTACCTGATCCTCGCCGTCACGGTGTTCATGACGGTGTTCGGCATGAACGTCATCAACTCGCGCGTCGGGCGGGCCTTCGTCGCCATCCGCGAGCGCGATCTCACCGCGCAGGTGCTGGGCGTGGAGATCGTCGGCTACAAGCTCATCGCCTTCGCGCTGGGCTCGTTCTACGCCGGCATCGCCGGCGGCCTGCTCGCCTATTTCAACCGCTTCGTGAACCCCGAGCAGTTCGGCCTGCTGCTCTCGGTCTTCTTCCTCTCGGCCGTCATCGTGGGCGGCATGGGATCCATGCTCGGCGCCGTGCTCGGCGCCGTGTTCATGACCCTGCTGCCGGAGGCGCTGCGCGAGGGCGCGCTGGCCGTCGGAACCACCATCGGCTTCGACATGGCGACCATCCTCGTGCCGCTGCGGGAGACCGTGTTCGGCCTCCTCATCGTATGCTTCCTGATCCTCGAACCGCGCGGGCTCGCCCACCTGTGGAAGCGCCTGCGCCAGAGATCGCATCACCCCGGCGGGTGAGCGTCGTGCAGTCCCCGGCAGTGCAGACCAACCGCGACCGCCACAAGGTCGCAAGAAACTGGAGGAAACGATGTTCAGCAGACGCAAATTCCTGAAGGTCACCGGCGCCGCGGCGGCGGTCTCGACATTCGCCATCGGGCGCGGCAACGCGCAGTCGGCCGGCGATCTCAACTGGAGCATCCACTGCGACCTCACCGGCCCCGCGGCCGAGGGCGGCAAGTTCCAGGGCGAGGGTTTCCAGTCCTATGTCGAGTGGATCAACGGCAAGGGCGGCATCCGCGGCCGCAAGGTCGTCGCCACCATCAACGACTCGACCTTCAAGGTCGACGTCGCGGTCGCCAACGTGAAGAAGGCGCTGGCCCAGGGCCGCATCGACTTCCTGTTCGGCGAGAGCACCGGCATGATCCAGGCGATCACGCCCGAGAACAACGCCACGCACAAGATCTTCATGACCTCGGGCTCGTTCGCGACCGAGCTCGCCGACGAGAAAAACTACCCCTACCACTTCATCCCGGGCGCCACCTACGGCGCCCAGCTGAAGATGCTGGTGCAGTACATCAAGACCTCCTCGGCCGGTAAGCCTGCCAAGCTCGTGGTCGTGCATTCCAGCACGGCGATGGGCCGCGACGGCATCGAGGACGCGGTGAAGGCCGCCAAGGAGGCCGGCATCGAGGTCGCCCTCGTGCAGCAGACGAAGTTCGTCGAGACTGACGTCAGCGCCTTCGCCCTCGCCATCCGGCAGGCGCGGCCCACGCACGTCATCCATCACGGCTACTCGTTCGCCGTGTGGCCGGAGATCGTCCGCCTCGTGCGCGACTACGGCATGAACGACGTCACCTTCCTGGGCACGATCTGGCAGAGCGAGCGCGCCAAGGTCGCCGAAATGAAGGACGTCGCCAAGGGCCTCGTCGGCGTGAAGGTGTGGAACGACGACACCAACAAGCCTGCCGGCCCCACGATGCAGATCATCGGCGACATCCTGCGCAAGAAGGACCCGAAGTGGAGCGGCTTCGTCCGCCTCGGCTTCCTCGACGCGTGGATCAGCGGCATGATGGCCACCAAGGCGTTCGAGATGGTCATCGACTCCGGCAAGCCGATCAACGGCGACAACCTCGCCGCGGCCATGCGCAGCGTGAAGAACTGGGACACGGGCGGCATCATCGACGTGCCGGTCAACATGATGGGGCAGCAGATCGGGCTCGGGCGGATCATCCGCTTCAACCCGACGCAGGCCGATATCGTCGAGAACGTCACCGACTGGCTGCAGGTGGGCTGACGATGGCGGCCGCACTCGAGGTCAAGGATCTGGAGGTCGTTTACCAGGGCGTCATCCAGGCGCTCTCGAACCTCAGCCTGAGCGTCCCGGAGGGCAGCATCGTCGCCCTCCTGGGCGTCAACGGCGCGGGGAAGACGACGACGCTGAAGGCGATCTCCAACTTCCTGCCCCTCGAGAACGGCCGCGTCACCCGGGGGTCCATCACCCTGGGGGGCGAAGACATCCTGAAGCTCCCGCCGCACCTCGTGGTGCGGCGGGGCATCTTCCACGTCCGCGAGGGCCGCCACGTCTTCGCCGAGATGACCGTGGAGGAAAACCTCATCGCCGCCACCTTCGCCCAGCGCACGCAGCGCTCGCGCAAGGAGGCGTTCGAGGAGGTCTATGCCTACTTCCCGATCCTGTCGCAGCGCCGCAATCAGGCCGCCGGCTACCTGTCGGGCGGCGAGCAGCAGATGCTGGCCATCGGCCGCGCCCTCGTCGCCGACCCGGCGATGATCCTGCTCGACGAGCCTTCGCTGGGTCTCGCCCCGCTCATCGTTCGCGAGATCTTCGAGATCGTCGCCCGCATCAACCGCGAGAAGAACGTGTCGATCCTGCTTGTCGAGCAGAACGCCGTCATCGCGCTCAAATATGCGAGCTACGGCTACGTCATCGAGAATGGCCGCACCGTCCTCGAAGGCACAACCGCGCAGCTCAGCGCCGACCAGGACATCCGCCGCTTCTACCTCGGCGTCGAAACGCACGCGCACTGACGGCGCGCCCGGTGGGCGGGCGCCGGTCGGCCGAGGCGCGGGTCGCGCCGCGCCTGCGTGATCCGGTCAGTAGATCGCGATCCCCATCGAGCGTCCGCCATCCAGCGTCAGGATCTGCCCCGTCACGTTCTTCGTGCGGGGGCTCGCGAAGAACGCGATGCCGTTGGCGATGTCCTCCGGCTGGCCCACGGTCTTCGTCGGCTGCTTGGCGATCAGCTCCTGCTGGCGCTCGGGCGTCAGCGAGCGGAACATGTCGGTCTCTATGAGCCCCGGCGCAATGGCGTTGACGAGGATTCCCCGCTCGGCGAGGTCGATGGCCATGCTGCGCGTCAGGCCGATCACCCCCGCCTTCGAGGTGATGTAGGCGGAATGGGCATATCCCGCGAGGTAGGCCCGCGAGGCGACGTTCACGATGCGGCCGCCCCGCTGCATCACCTTCGCCGCCTCCTGCGACATGACGAAGGTGCCCACGACGTTGACGTCGTACATGGCCTTGAAGTCGGCCTCCGTCGCCGTGTCGAACTTGCCGTCCCAGAAGATGGCGGCGTTGTTCACCAGCACGTCGATGCGCGGCAGCCGGGCGACGAGGGCGGCGACGGCGGCGCGGTCTGTGATCGACAGCGCCTCGTGCTCCACCGCATTGCTCGTCTCCCGCAGGGCCGCGGCGCTGGCCGCCAGCGGCTCCTCGTTCCGGTCGACCATGACGACATGGAAGCCGTCCTCGAGCAGCCGCCTCGCGGTGGCGAGCCCGATGCCCCGGGCGGCGCCGGTGACCAGCGCGATTTCGCGATCATCGTTCATGGATCAGACTCCAGTGCCGTCGACCGGCAGGACGAATGTCTCGGTGAGCCCGCCGTCCACCACGAGCACGTGCCCGTTCATGTAGCTCGCCGCGCCCGAGGCCATGAAGGCGACGACGCCGGCCACCTCCTCCGGCCGCCCCCAGCGCCGCAGCGGGATGCGGCTGGACACGCCCTTCTCGTAGCCGGGCCGCGCGAGGATCGTGGTGTTGATCTCGGTGACGAAATAACCCGGCGCCATCATGTTGCAGGTGACGCCGTGAGGCCCGAGTTCGGCCGCCAGCGCCCGGGTCATCCCCGCCAGCCCGTGCTTGCTCGACACATAGGCCGCGATGTTCTCGCGCCCGACCACGGCCAGCGCGGAGCCGATGTTGACGATCCGCCCGTAGCCGCGCGGCACCATGATGCGCGCCGCCTCGCGCGCCAGCACGTAGCTCGCCCGTACGTTCGTGCCCATCACCCGGTCCCAGGTCGCCGTGGTGGCCTGCGCCAGCGGCTCCCACGCGTTGATGCCGGCGTTGTTGACGAGGATGTCGAGCCGGCCCTCCGCCGCCCCGATTTCGGAGACGGCGGCGACGCAGGCGTCGGCGTCGGCGAGGTCGAAGGCGCGCGTACGCACGTCGAGCCCGGCGGCCGTGAGTTCGGCCGCGGCCGCCTCCAGCTGCTCCACCCCGCGGGCTGTCATGTAGACGCGGGCGCCGGACTCGGCGACGCCCCTCGCCATCTCGAAGCCCAGGCCGCGCGAGGCGCCCGTGACGATGGCGACCTGCCCGGCGAGCGAGAAACGCGATGTCATCGTCCCGCCCTCACGCCGCCAGCTCGAAGGTGAAGGTCGAGGAGATGCCCCCGTCGACGTGGATGAGCTGCCCGGTCACGAAGCTCGACGCGTCGGAGGCGAGGTAGATCAGCGTGCCGACCAGCTCCTCCGGCCTGCCCCAGCGGCGCATCGGCGTCACGCCGTCCACCGCCTCGACATAGCCCGGCCGCGAGGTGAGGCTGGCGTTGATGTCGGTGACGAAGTAGCCCGGCGCGATGACGTTGGCGGTGATGTTCTCGCGCCCCAGCTCCGCCGCCAGCGAGCGCGTCAGCCCGACGATCGCCGACTTCGACGAGCAGTAGGCGTGCAGCTTCGCGCGGCCGAGCGAGGCCAGCACGGAGCTGATGTTGACGATGCGCCCGCCGCGCCCGGCGGCGCGCATCAGCGCCGCGCATTCCTGCGCCACCACGAAGGTGGCGCGGACATTGGTGTTCATGATCGCGTCGAAATCGGCGAGGTCGCTGTCGAGCACCGGCTGCCAGTTGATGATTCCGGCGTTGTTGACGCAGATGTCGATGGTGCCGAGCGCCTTGCCCACGGAGCGGATGCCGGCGCGGACGGCCTCCTCGGCGGCGAGGTCGAGCGGCAGCACCGTCGCCGCGCCGCCCTCCGCCACAATGGCGTCGCGCACCGTCTCCAGCCTGGCGGCATCGCGGGCGACGAGCACGACATGGGCGCCGGCGCGGGCGAGCCCCTCGGCCATCGGCCGGCCCAGCCCCCGGCTAGCGCCGGTGACGAGGGCCACCTTGCCCTTCAGCGAGAACAGTTCGAGCATCGCATCCTCCCCGCGGCCCCGGGGGCCGGTTGGTCCTGGCTGGCCATCACTGGCCGTAGAGCGTCCGCAGGCGGACCTTGTCGATCTTGCCGCTCGGCAGCTTCTGGATCTCGTCGACGAAGAGCACCTTCTTCGGCTTCTTGTAGCCGGCGATGAGCGGGCGGCAGTGGTCGATGATCTCCTGCGCGGTCGGCGCGGCGCCGGGCCGCAGCACGACGACGGCGAGCACCGCCTCGCCCCAGGTCTCGTCGGGCACGCCGATGACGGCCACCTCGGAGACGTCGGCATGGGTGACGACCGCCTCCTCCACCTCGCGCGAGTACACGTTCTCGCCGCCGGTGATGATCATGTCCTTCTTGCGGTCGACGAGGTAGAGGTAGCCCTCCGGGTCGAGGCGGCCCACGTCGCCGGTGTGGACCCAGCCGTCGCGCAGCGTCTCCAGCGTCGCCGCCGTGTTGTTCCAGTATCCCTTCATCACGGCCGGGCTGGTCAGCAACACCTCGCCGACCTCGCCGACCGGCAGGTCGACGCCGTGGTCGTCCACCACCCGCACGCCGACGCGCGGCGAGGCCTGTCCGACCGAGGTCAGGATCTCGCGGTCCCGCTCGCTGCCGTAGGGCCGGTGCTGGTGGGCGAGCAGCGTGGTCCCGATGCCCTCGGTCTGGCCGAACTGCTGCTGGAAGATCGGGCCCAGGATCTCCAGCCCGCGCTTGAGCACGGGCAGCGGCATCGGCGCGGCGGCGTAGACGATCATGCGCAGGCTGGAGAGGTCGCGCGCCGCGATGTCCTGCGCGCCCAGCAGCGTCTGGATCATCGTCGGCGCCATGTGCGTGACGGTGATCTTCTCTCGCTCCAGGCAGTCGAGGATCGCCGGCGGGTCGAAGCCCTTCTGCACGTGCACGGTGCCGGCGCGCCAGTGCTGCGCGAGCTGGATGACCTTCGCGCCGATGTGGAACAGCGGCATCATGATCAGCAGCCGGTCGGCCGGCCCGTTGCGCATGTCCGAGCCGAGGATCTCGGCGGCGGCGACCTCGCCCTTGTGGGAGAGCATGACGCCCTTGGGGCGACCCGTCGTCCCGCTGGTGTAGATCAGGAAGGCGACGTCGTCGGGCTTCGGCCGCAGGTCGCAGCCGCCCACATCGCCGGACGCAAGAAAATCCTCGTAGCCGATCGCGAAGGGCGGCGGGTCGCCGATGCACACGAAGTGCTCGACGCCCTTGAGATGGGGTCGCAGCGCCTCGACGGTCGCGGCGTAGGCCTCCTCGAAAATGAGCACGCGCGGCGCGCTGTCGTTGACGATGTAGACCATCTCTGGCGGGGCGAGCCGCCAGTTCACCGTCGCGCAGATGAACCCGCTGGTCTCGCAGGCGCCGTAGACCTCCTGGAACTCCAGACGGTTCTGGCTGAGGATGCTGACGCGGTCCTGCCGCTTCAGGCCGAGGCCGCGGATCGCGCTCGCCAGCTTCGACACGCGCGCGTGGAAGGCGGCATGCGTCACCCGCGTGTCGCCCCAGACGAAGGCGATCTCGTCGGGGTATTTCCACGCATTGTTGTCGAGCATGTCGGCGAGGGTTTCCGGCACTCTCATCGGACCCTCCTAGGCGATGTCGGGATCGAACGCCGGCGGCCGCTTCTCGCGGAAGGCGGCGAGGCCTTCGCGGAAGTCGTCGCTGGCGAAGCAGAGCGGCTGGGACTGCGCCTCGGCGTCGAGCACGGCCAGCGGATCGCCGGCGCGCTCGAGCATGCGCTTGGTGAGTTGCAGGGCGAGGGAGGGCAGGGCGGCCAGCTCCTCGGCCCGCTCCATCGCCTTCGCGGCCAGGCCATCGTCCGGCACGACGTCGTCGGCGAGGCCGATGGCGAGCGCCTCGGGCGCGCCGAAACTGCGGGCGTAAAGCAGCGCCTGTCGCGCCCGCGCGATGCCGATGCGGCGCGGCAGCGTGTAGGCGACGGCGAAGTCCGGCGCGAGCCCGACCTTCGGGAACGGGAAGCCGATGGTGGCGCCTTCGCCCATCACCACCGTGTCGCACAGGAGGACGAGGCCGGCCCCCGCGCCGACGGCGTGGCCGCGCACCTCGGCGATCATCGGCTTCTCGAACGCCAGCAGCAGCCGGGCGAGCCGGTGCGCCGACAGAATTCGCCGCCGGCCCTCCTTCGGGTCGGACAGGGTGTCCATCTTGCCGAGGTCGCCGCCGACTGAGAAGTTCTTCAGCGCCGAGGCGATGATCACGACGCGGGTCGCGGGATCGTTCTGCAGCGGCGAGAGGGCCTCCAGCAGCGCGCCGCGCAGGGCCTCGCCCATCGCATTGCGGGCCTCGGCGTGGTTCATGACCACGCGCGCGATGCCGCGTCGGTGGCGTTCGACGTCGACCAGCATCGGACCTCCCTGACTGCATCGTGTTTGGACGAAAGGCTACACCAAGCGAAAACCTAACACTAGTTAGAAAATTTCCCGAACGAGGCCTGGCTGCTCGATTTCATCGGTCGGCATTCACGTGTATGATTTCACGGTTCGAGAGAGACGCTCCGAAAGACGCGCATGGCAAAGAAGCTCGCCAAGTCGGCCAACTCCCAGAAGCGCGTGCTCGACGCCGCGGCCAAGATCTTCAGGGACTACGGCTATGCGGGAACCACCATGCGGGCGATCGCCGACGAGGCGGATCTGCAGGCGGGCAGCATCTATTACCACTACAGGTCGAAGGATGACCTCATCGGCGCGGTCCTCGACATTGGCATCAACGCCGTCATCGACACCGTGCGCGGGGCGATGGAGAGCCTGCCGGCCGAATCGACAGGGGTGGAGCGCATCGAGACCGCGATCCGCGCCCATCTCACCGCCATCATCGAGATCGGCGACTACACGCTCGCCACCCGCCGCGTATTCGGCCAGGTGCCCGAGGCGATCCGCACGAAGAACCTCAAGCTGCGCGACACCTACGCCACCATGTGGCGAGAGATCCTGCTGCACGCGCAGCAGCGCGGCGAGCTGCGGCCGGACGCCAACCTGACGCTGGCCCGCCTGTTCATCCTGGGCGCGCTGAACTGGACGGTGGAGTGGTACAAGCCCGGCGGCCGTTCCATCGAGGAGGTCGCCCGCGAGTTCACGGCGATGGTCGTGAGCGGCCTGCGCGACGGTGCGCCCGCCGCCGCGGAGCCTGCCGCCGCGCCCGCCGCCTGGCCCCGCGCGCGCGCCGGCCGGCGCGCGCTCTGAGGCTGCCGCCCTCGCGCCGCTCAGCGGCCGAGGATGTGGTCGGAGATGATCCGCATCTGGATCTCGGACGTGCCTTCGAAGATCTTCGTCAGCCGCGCGTCGCGCCAGTGCCGCTCGACCTGGTTGAGGGTCGTGTAGCCGCCGCCGCCGTGGATCTGCAGCGCCTCGCTGGTGACGCGCTCGGCCATTTCCGAGGCGAACAGCTTCACCATCGAGGCTTCCTTGTCGCAGCGCACGCCCTGGTCGATCTTCTCGCACACGGCGTAGAGCAGAGCCCGGGCCGCCTCGATCTCGGTGGCCATGGTGGCGATCTTGAAGCGGATCGCCTGGAAGCCGGCGATGGGCTGGCCGAACTGCCGGCGCTGTTTGGCGAACGCCACCGCGTCGTCGAGGCCGGCCTGCGCGAGGCCGATCGCGCGGGCCGCGGTGTGCGCGCGCGCCGTCTCGAGTCCTGCGGTCGCGAGGTAGAAGCCGCGCCCCTCCTCGCCGATCAGGTTGCCCGCGGGCACGCGGCAGCGGTCGAAGGCGAGCTCCCAGGTGGTCCAGCCGAAATAGCCGATCTTGGGGATCGGAGCGCCCGAGACGCCCTCCGGCAATTGGCCGCGCGGCTTCTCGATCATGAAGGCCGAGATGCCGCGGTGGCGCGCCTTCGGATCGACCTCGGTGTCGGTGCGGGCGAAGACGAGGATGAAGTCCGCCCCGTCGGCGAAGGTGCACCAGTACTTGGCGCCGGTGATCTCCCAGGCATCGCCGACGCGCTTCGCGCGGCAGGTGATGTTGGCGACGTCGGACCCGGCGTCGGGCTCCGACAGCGAGAACGCGCCGAGGAATTCGCCTCGTGCCATGCGCGGCTGGTAGGTCGCCTTCTGCTCCGGCGTCATCGCCTTGAGTGAGCCGATGAGGCCGTTGCCGCGCGCGATGAGCGAGGCGACGCTCATCCAGCCGCGCGCGAGTTCCTCGGCCACGAGGCAGTACTCGTAGGCGCCGAGCCCCAGCCCGCCGTGCTCCTCGGGGATGAGGATCCCGAAATAGCCCATGTCGGCCATCTCCTGGACGAGGTCGTCCGGGATCAGGCCCTTGACCGGATCGAGCCTGTCGGCGAGGGGGCGCACCCGGTCGCGCGTGAAGGTGCGCGCGACCTCCTGGATCATGCGGCGCTCGTCGGAGAGCTCAGTCATTCGGATCGGCCTCCGGCGGGAGCTGGCCCTGGCCGAGCGACCGGCCTCCGTCGACGACGAGGACGTGCCCGGTCATGTAGGTGTTGTCGCGCGACGCGAGGAACGACACGGCGCGGGCGATGTCGTCAGGCTGGCCGATGCGGCCGAGCAGTTGCAGGCCCAACATCGCCTTCTGGCGCTCCGGCGTCATGTAGTGGAGCATGTCCGTGTCCACCACGCCCGGGGCGACCGCGTTGACGCGGATGTCGCGGGGCGAGAGGTCGATCGCCATGGCGCGGGTGAGGCCCACCACCGCCGTCTTCGACGCCGCGTAGTGCGCCATCTGCGGCGCGCCGGCAAAGGAGCGCGAGGCGATGTTGACGATCCGCCCGCCGTTGCGCATCCGCCGCGCGCCCTCCTGGGCAACGACGAACGTTCCGACGACGTTGATGTCGAACGTCTCGCGGAACATCTCTTCCGTCAGGTCCTCGAACCTGTGCGTGCTGGTGACGGCCGCGTTGTTGACGATCACGTCCAGCGGCGCGAAGCGGTCGAGCAGGGCGGCGACAGCGGCGCGGTCGCGGATGTCGACGGTGTCGGAGTGGACGTCGTGCCCCGCCGCGCGCAGCGCGCCGGCGACGTCGTGCACCGCCTCCAGCCGGTCGACGGCGACGACCCGGTAACCCTCTGCGGCGAGCCGCTCGACGATGGCCTTGCCGATGCCTTTCGCGGCGCCTGTGACGAAGGCCGTTTGCGTGCTCATGACGTTGTCCCGGTGTTCGCGGCTGCGTACGTCACGACGACGACCCGCCGGGTCTGGCATGGGTCTGGCGCAGCACGACCTTGTTGATCTTGCCGCTCGGCAGGCGCGGCAGCTCGACGACGAACGCCACCGACTTCGGCTTCTTGTAGCTCGCGATCTGTGTCTTGCAGTGCTCGATCAGTTCGGCCTCGCCCACGTCCGTGCCGGGCGCGCGCACGACGATGGCCTTCACCACCTCGCCCCAGTAGTCGTCCTTGACGCCGATGACGGCCACGTCGGCGACGGCGGGGTGGGTGGCCAGCGCCTCCTCCACCTCGCGCGAGTAGATGTTCTCGCCGCCGGAGATGATCATGTCCTTCTTGCGGTCGACCAGATAGAGGAAGCCCTGCTCGTCGAGGCAGCCGAGGTCGCCGGTGTGGTACCAGCCGCCGCGCAGCGCCGCGATCGTCGCCGCCGAGTTGTTCCAGTAGCCGGCCATGTGCGAGGCGGTGCGGGTGAGGATCTCCCCGGTCCCGCCGACCGGCACGTCATTGCCCTCGTCGTCGACGATCCGGATGTCGACGTTGGGGGCAGCCTGGCCGATGGAGCCCAGCCGCTTCACCTCCTCGGGCGTCCCGTCCGGCTTGTGCTGGCGCTTGTGCAGCGTCGTGCCGCCGCCTTCCGTCATGCCGTAGAGCTGCAGGAAGACCGGGCCGAGCAGCTTCAGCCCGCGCCGCAGCAGAGGCACCGGCATCGGCGCGGCCGAGTAGCAGATCGTGTGCAGCGAGGAGAGGTCGGCCTCCTCGATGCCCGGCACGCCGAGCACCGCCTGCACCATGGTGGGCGCCATGTGCGTCATCGTCACCTTCTCGCGGACGATGGTGGCGACGATGTCGGCGGGGCGGAAGTCGTGGTGCAGGATCACGGTCGCGCCTCGCAGGTGCGCGCCGAGCTGGAGGAAGCGCGAGCCGACGTGGAACACCGGCATCATGAGCTGCAGCCGGTCCGACACGATGAGGCCGAGTTCGGTCGCCATGAGCTGCGCGATGGCGATCTCGCCGCGGTGCGTGCGCATGACGCCCTTGGGCCGCCCCGTGGTCCCGCTCGTGTAGATCAGGTGCATGATCTCGTCTGGCAGCGGCCGGGACGGCGCGCCGGCTTCGTCGCCGGAGGCGAGCACCGCCTCGTAGTCCAGCGCCCAGTCCGGCGCCGGGCCGCCGAAGCACACATAGGCCTCGATGTGAGGCAGGCGGGCGCGGATCTGGTCCACCGTCGCCGCGTACTGCGCCTCGAAGACGAGGATGCGCGGCGTCGAGTCGGTCAGGATGTATTCGATCTCCGGCGCTGCGAGCCGCCAGTTCACCGTCGCCGCGATGAAGCCCGCCAGCTCGCAGGCGGCGTAGGTCTCCATGAACTCCATGGTGTTCTGCGACAGGATCGACACCCGGTCCTGCTTGCGGATGCCGCGCTGCCAGAGCGCGGAGGACATGCGCTTCGCCCGGGCGCAGTGCCGGCTGAAGGTGATGCGCCGGTCGCCGTAGACGAAGGCCGTCTCGTCGGGGAACTTGTGGGCGTTGTTGAGCAGGATGTCGCCGAGGCACTCGATCATCGTTGCATCCTCCCTCGCCGCGGCCGGCGTCAGCGCTTCGGCAGGCCCATGCGGTTGGCGATGTTGTTCTTCTGGATCGCGGTCGAGCCGCCGATGATCGGCATCAGCAGCATGTCGCGGACGTGGCGTTCCATGTCGAAGCCGCGGGCGTAGCCGTAGGCGCCCATCACCTTCTGGCAGGTCAGCACGATGTCGAGGCCGGTCTCGCAGACATACATCTTCGCCATCGACGTCTCGACGCTGCAGGGCAGGTCGTTGTCGGCCAGCCAGCAGCCCCGGTAGAGCATCAGCCGCGCGGCGGAGAGCTTCGTCTGGACGTCCGCCAGCATGTGCCGGATCGACTGGTGCGAGCAGATGCGCTGGCCGAACTGGCTGCGCTGCTGGGAATACTCCCACGCGTCGTCCACCGCCTGGGCGGCGATGCCGAGCGCCATGGCCGCGACCTCGAGCTTCTCGATCTCCAGCGCCGGCCCGGCGAGCTTCGTCCAGCCCTGGTTCCAGCCCTCTTCGCCGCCTATGACGTCGGCGAGCGGGATCTCGACGTTGTCGAGCACCACGTCGTTGGTGTTGAGCCCGCGCGCGCCCATCGCCGGGATGTGCGTCAGCGTCACCCCTTTGGCGGTGGGCGGAATGAGGACGAGCGAGAGGTTCTTGTAGCGCGCCTCCGGATCGCCGGAGCGCACGAGGGCGTAGATGTAGTCCGCCTTTTCCGCGCCCGAGCACCAGCGCTTGTAGCCGTTGATCACGACCGTATCGCCGCGGCGCTCCGCGCGCGTCTTGACGCTGGCGAGGTCGGAGCCGACGTCCGGCTCGGAGAGCCCGTAGGAGAACAGGATCTCGCCCGCCGCCAGCCGCGGCAGGAGCCGTTTCTTCTGCTCCTCGCTGCCGGAGGCGACGATGTTCATGCTGCCGTAGCAGGCGTTCATCAGGTAGAGCGTGCCGATCACCATGGATCGGCGCGACAGCTCCTCCACCGTGACCATGGTGGCGAGCACGTCGCGGCCCATGCCGCCGTACTCCTCCGGCACGGTCATGCCGCAGACGCCGAGCTCGGCGATGGCACCCATGAGCGAGCGGGGAACGGCGTCCTCCTCGTCCCACTTCGCCATCTGCTCGCGCGTCGCGTGACGCTCCAGCATGCGCCTGATGCTGGTGCGCAGCATCCCGATGTGGTCAGGCTCGCCGAAATCCATGCCGTTGCCTTCCGTCGCGGGAGCCGCGGGGTTCAGTGCCCGGTGAAGCGCGGCTTGCGCTTCTCGCTGAACGCGTTGATCGCCTCGAGGTGGTCCTTGGTCCGGTTGGTCAGGGCCTCGTAGGCCATGCAGGTGTCCATCATCGAGTGGGCGAGCTGCTTGAGCCCGATGTTGATGGCGGTCTTGGTGTACTTGATCGACGTCATCGCCCCCGCGCCGATCTTCGCGACGAAGGCGGCGACGCGCGCGTCGAGCTCGTCGGCCGGCACGGCGTAGTTGATCAGCCCCATCGCCGCGGCGTCCTTCGCGTTGATGAGGTCGCCGGTGAGCAGGTACTCCTTGGCCCGCGCATAGCCGATGGCCTGCGGCCAGATCACGGCCCCGCCGTCGCCGGCCGCCAGCCCGACGCGCACATGCGGGTCGCCGATGCGAGCGTGGTCGGCAGCGAAGATGATGTCGCAGAACAGCGCGATCGTCGCGCCGAGGCCCACCGCGTCGCCGTTCATCTTGCACACGATGATCTTCTCGCAGTCGAGGATGCCGAAGACGACCTTCTTGGCCTCCATGATGCCGCGGTCGAACTTCTCGGTGTCCTCGTACATCTCGCGCATGCCGGCGATGTCGCCGCCCGCGCTGAACGCCTTGCCGGCGCCCGTCAGCACGACGACGTCGATGTCGTGGTCCATGCCGAGATCGTAGAACAGCCGCGAGGTTTCCTCGTGCATCGCCGCCGTCATGGCGTTGAGCGCCTCGGGCCGGTTGAACGTCACCGTCATGGTGCGGCCGGATTTGTCGAAGGCGATGAATTTATAGCCCGAATAATCGACGGCCATCCGATCCTCCCAGTCTCCTGCCGGCTCGCGCTGGCGTTTTTCTAACGGTAGTTCGAAATCAGGGCGGGCTCAAGTCCCGCGTGTCACCAGCAGCGCGTCCAGCGCGACGATGCCCTCGCCGACAGGCCTGACGAGGATGGGGTTCAGGTCGATGGTCTCGAGATCGTCGGGATGCGCTGCGGCGAAAGCCGACAGGGCGACGAGGAGGTCGGCCAGCGCGTCGACGTCGCTCGCAGCCTGGCCCCGCACGCCGTCGAGCAGCGCCCGGCCGCGGATCGACCCGATCATGCGCAGCGCCTCGTCCCGGTCGAACGGCGCGAGGCGGAAGGCCACGTCGCGCAGCACCTCCACATGCACGCCGCCGAGGCCGAACATCACCGCCGGCCCGAAGACGGGATCGCGCGTGACCCCGGCGATCACCTCGACGCCCCCCTTCGCCATCGGCGCGACGAGCACGCCGTCGACCTTTGCATCCGGGCGGTGGAGGCGCGCGCGGCGCATCAGCTCATCGAAGCCGGCCTCGGCCGAAGCGCGGTCGGCGATGCCGAGCAGCACGCCGCCGATCTCCGTCTTGTGCTCGATGGCGGCGGAGACGATCTTCAGCACGACCGGAAACCCGAGCGCCGCCGCGGCGTCGCCCGTCTCCCGCGCGCTTCCGGCCAGTCGTTCGGGCAGGAACGGAATGCCCGCCTTCGCGAGGATGGCCTTGGCCTCGTGCTCGGCCAGCGCGCGCGCAGGCAGCGGCTCCGCACGCGCCACCGCGCCCACCTGCACCGGCGCCGCGTCGAAGGCGCGGGCGAACCCGACCAGGGCAGCGATGGCGATGACGGCGCGCTCGGGATCCTCGAAGGCGAGGAAGCCCGAGGCCTCGTAGTCGGCCACGACCTCCGGGTCGCCGATCATCGACATGACGATGAGCCGGTCGCCGAAGCGCGCGCATCCGTCGGCGATCGCCTTCTTCAGCGGGCCGGACAGGGTGCGCGTGTTGGGCACGGTGGTGAAGAAGCCGATGAGCGCATCATAGCCGCCATCCTCGAGGATGACCTCCATGTTGCGCGCCAGCAGGCTCATGTCGTTGAGCGCCTGCGCCGTCGTGTCCACCGGGTTGACCACGGTGGCGAAGGGCAGCAGCGCCTGCAGCTTCTCCTGTGCCGCCGCCGGCATCGGCGCGACGTCGAGCCCGTGGCGTTCGGCGGCATCGCAGATCAGCACGCCCGCCCCGCCCGACAGCGTCACGACGCCGAGGCGGTTCGACTTCGGCAGGATGCCGCGCATGCAGGCATAGGCGACGTCGATCTGCTCCTCCGTCGTCGTCGCGCGGTAGACGCCCGTCTGCCGGAACAGCGCGTCGTAGATCGCGTCCGAGCCGGCCAGCGACGCGGTGTGCGAGCTGGCGGCCTTTGCGCCCGTCTCGGAGCGGCCGACCTTCATCATCACCACCGGCTTGCGGTTGCGGCGCGCCAGCTCCAGCGCGGCGCGGAAGCGCGGACCGTTCCGCACGCCCTCCACATAGGCCATGATGACCTTGACGTCGTCGCGCCCCGCCATCCACTCGATGGCCTCGGAGACGTCGATGTCGGCCTCGTTCCCGGTGGTGATCCAGTAGCCGATGCCGATGCCGCGGCGGCGGGCGAGATAGGCGATGTGCGAGCCGTAGGCGCCGCTCTGGCTGACGATGCCGAGCTCGCCGGGCTTCGGCATCTCGCGGTCGAGCGATTGGGTGAAGGTGCCGAAGAAGCCGATGCGCGGATTGAAGATGCCGAGGCAGTTGGGCCCGAGCAGCCGCAGCCCGCCGGCGCGCGCGATCGCCGTGATGCGGTCCTGCACGGCGAGGCCGTCGTCGCCGCTCTCGGCGTAGCCCGCCGAGAAGATCACCGCACCCTTGACGCCGCGGTCCACGCAGTCGCGGATCGCCTGCTCGGTGAGCCCGAGCGGGAGCGCCACGATGGCGACGTCAGGCACGCCGGGGCAGTCCGCGAGTGACTTGTAGGCCTTCAGCCCCTGCACCGTCTCGCGGTTGGGGTTGACCGGGTAGATGTCGCCCTTGAAGCCGCCTTCGATCAGGTAGCGCACGGGGCGGCCGGAGATGCGGGTCGCGTCGTCCGACGCGCCGAGGATCGCAACGGAGCGGGGCCGGAACAGGCTGTCGAGGCTCGCGGGGGAGGGGACGCTCTGCATGTCGGTCCTCAGAAGGTGACGCCGCGGGACAGGAGTTCGCGCGCGATGGTGCGGCGCTGGATCTCGCTCGTCCCGTCGGGGATGCGCATGGAGCGGGTGAAGCGATAGCCTTCCTCCAGCCGCAGTTCGTTGGTGAGGCCCATGCCGCCATGCACCTGCATGCAGCGGTCGAACACCCGGTTGGCCGCCTCCGTGCAGTGCAGCTTGACCATCGAGAGCTCCGACAGCGCGCGTTCGCCGCGCTCCAGCTTCACCGCGCAGTCCATCAGCATCGTCTCGGCGGCGTAGATGTCCGACGCGCTGTCGGCCAGCAGGATCTGCACGGCGCCGTGCTCGCCGATGGGCTGGCCGAACGTCTTGCGGATCTTCGCGTAGTCCACCGCCTGCACGAGCGCCCAGCGCGCCAGCCCGATGCAGGTGGCCGACAGGCCGAGCCGGCCCGTGTTCACGCCGCCCAACGCAACCCGCAGCCCCTCGTGCACCTCGCCGAGGCGATGGTCGTCCGGCACCCGCAGGCCCGTGAACGACAGGATGCCGATCTCCGCGCCGAGGTGGCCCATGATCGGGATGGTCGAGACCACCGAGAAGCCGGGGCTCTTCGTGTCGACGAAGAAGCCGGTCACGCCGCCGGCGCGACGGGCCGCCCGCTCGGGATCGGTGACGGCGAAGATCATCGCGTGGTCGGCGTAGGGGCCGTTGGTGATCCACTGCTTGGAGCCGTCGATCACCCAGTGGTCGCCGTCGCGCACGGCGCGCGTCTTCATGGCGAAGACGTCGGAGCCGGCGTCCGGCTCGCTCAGGCCGAAGCACAGCGTCTTCTCGCCGCTCGCCAGCGCGGGAAGGTAGCGCTCCCGCACGTCGGCGCGCAGGTGGGCGAGCACGGGCGACAGCCCGTTCGTGAAGGGGGAGGGGATGACGACGGGATGCACCAGCACCCGGCCCGGGCCGCAGTGCTCCGACAGCAGCGCGTTCAGATACACCGCCGCGACCGGGCCTAGGCCCCCGCCGCCCAGTTCCTCGGGGCCGAACATCGTGTAGAAGCCCTGCCGGGCGGAGCGCTCGCGCACCTCGCGGCGCAGCGTCTCCACCGGCGGCGTGAAGCGGCCCGCCTCGTCGAAGATCGTGCGGTCGCTCGCCAGCAGCGCCCTGTTGGCGGTCTCCAGCGGCACGACCTCCTGCTCGACGAAGCGGATCAGGCTTTCGCCGACCTGCAGGATGTCCGCCGGGACGTGCGTCGTGTTCATGTCACGCCTTGTCGAGCGAGAACTTCGGCAGCGTCAGCTCCGGCGTCACGTCGTCGTAGAGCACGCTCACCCGGTCGCCGATCCGCACCTGCTCCACGTCCGGCGTGACGATGATGCTCATCATCCGCGGTCCCTCGTCCAGCGTGATCATGGCGATGACGTAGGGCACGTCCGCCGCGAAGACCGGGCCGGCCGGCTTGCGGGCGATCGTGTAGGAGTAGATCTCGCCCTTGCCGCTCGCATCGACCCATTCGAGATCGTCGGAATGGCAGTGCGGGCACAGCTCGCGCGGGTAGAAGTGATGCTGGCCGCAGGCGCGGCAGCGCGGGATCGACAGGCGGTGCTCACGCGCGGCGTCCCAGAACGGCTTCGTGCCGGGATCGACGACGGGTTGCGGCTTCTCGTAAGCGACGGGCTGGGCGGGTGCCGGGGAAGCGGCTCGGGGTGCCTCTGTCATGGCGTCCTCAATGGTTGGCCAGGATCACGGTGCCGCCGGAGGACAGCGTACCCCCTGTGCCATGCACCAGCGCCGTCCTTGCGCCCGCGACCTGCCGGTCGCCGGCGTCGCCGCGCAGTTGCCGCACCGCCTCCACCAGCAGGAAGATCCCGTACATGCCGGGGTGGCAGTAGGACAGTCCGCCCCCGTTCGTGTTGAGCGGGAACGGCCCGCCCGGAGCGGTCCGCTGCCCGGACACGAAGGCCCCGCCCTCGCCCGGCTTGCAGAAGCCGAGCGCCTCGAGCGTCATGAGCACGGTGATGGTGAAGCTGTCGTAGCACTCCACCACGTCGATGGCGGAATGGTCGATCCCCGCCATCTCGAAGGCGCGGCGGCCCGACATTTCGGCAGCGGTGAGCCGGGCGAGGTCGGGCATCGCGCCGATGGACCAGTGCGTGTGCGCCTCGCCGTACCCGCGGACGTGGATCATGCGGCTGCCATGCGCCCGGGCGTTGTCCGCCGTGGTCATCACCACGGCGCCCGCGCCGTCGGTGACGAGGCAGCAGTCGAGCAGCTTGAGCGGATCGCTGATCGGCGTGGAGGCCATCACGTCGTCGATGGTCAGCGGGTCGCGCATGGTGGCGGCGGGGTTCAGCGCCGCCCATTTGCGCGTCGCCACGGCGATCTCGGCGAGCTGCTCCTGCCGCGTGCCGAACTCGTGCATGTGCCGCTGCGCGGCCAGCGCGTAGCCGCCGACGGGCTGGGGGATGCCCCAGACGTTTTCGAACTGCATGGTGAGGACGGGCGGGCGTCCGCCCAGCGTGCGGCTGCGCTCGCTCTTCTGCATCGAGCCGTAGACGATCAGCGCGACGTCGCAATAGCCGGCCTCGATGGCCATCGCCGCATGGGCGACATGCGCCTCGAAGGCGGAGCCGCCGATATTGGTCGTGTCGGCGAAGCGGGGGAAAATGCCGAGATATTCCCCCAGCGTCACCGAGGCGAGCTGGCCGGGGCCCGGCACGCCCCACAGTCCCGCGACGAGCAGTCCGTCGACGTCGCGCATCGGGATGCGCGCGTCGTCGAGCGCGGCCTTGGCGGCGCGCGCCTGCACCTGGAGGACCGAGCCCCCGCCGACCACCCGCCCATCCTTGAGCGGGACGTCGCCCACTCCGACGATCACGGCTTCCCGCTTCACGATGCCCTCTCCCTGCTGTGCCCCACGGGCACCCGCGCCGTGCCGGCGAGGATGGCGCGGTCCCCGGCCATGCAGCCGAGTTTCACCACCGCGACCACCCGCCCGTCGACCTCGGCGATCTCCTCGACCGCGCCCGATACCGCGACCCTGTCGCCCACGAAAACCGGACCCACGAACGCGATGTCCAATTCGCCGCCCGCGTCGAAGGCCCCGCCGCTCCAGGCATTGAGCATCTCGGCCACGAGGGCGAGCGTCATCAGCCCGTGCGCGATGGTCCGGCCGAACGGCCCCGTCGCCGCGAAGGCGGGGTCGACATGGATGGGGTTGAAGTCGCCCGAGGCGCGGGCGTACGCATCGATGACCGCCTGGTCGATCGCCCGCGACAGGCCCGGCAGCGCGTCGCCGGGCAGGGGAGCGGTCACGGGGGCGGCGCTCACGGGTCCCGCCCCCAGATGGAGGTCACGCGCCCGGTCGAGACCAGCCCGCCGTCGCTGCCGCGCGCCTCGAAGTCGGCCACCACGTAGGGCCGCTCCTTGCGGATGTACTTCTCCGCCACGCGCGCCTGGATCGAGAGCGTCTCGCCCAGTTTCACGGCGCGGTGGAAGCGCAGCGCCTGCTTGGCATGGATGCCGCCCGGCGGGCTGCCCCGCGCGGCCAGGAGGTCGATCAGGTAGACGCAAGCGATCATCGACGGCGCCCGCGCGATCGCCTCGCCCTCGCGGTAGAGCGCCCCGGGATTGCCGGTCGCCGCGAGGAAGGCATCGACGCGCGCCGGCGACACCTCGAAGGCGAGGGGCTCGGCGGGGAAGACGTCCCCGACCGCGACGTCGTCGTAGCGCCGGCAGGCGGTCATGCTCACACCGGCGTCCACGAGAACACGTCGCGCGACATCTCCACCGGCACGAAGGATGTCTTCAGCGCGGGCAGCATGTGGTCGCGCAGCGTCTCGGGCGTCCAGCCCTCGCTGCGGTGGACCGAGCGCAGCGGGCGCGGCTGGCTCATCAGGAAGATCTCGTTGCCGCGCACGGCGAAGATCTGCCCGTTCACGTCCGCGGCCGAGTCGCTGGCGAGGAACACCGCGACCGGCGCGATCTTGTCCGGCGTCAGCATGCGCAGGCCCTTGAGGCGCTCCTCCTGGTCCGGCGTGTTCGGGATCGACCCGACCATGCGGCTCCAGGCGAAGGGCGAGATGCAGTTGGAGCGCACGTTGAAGCGCGACATGTCGAGCGCCAGCGACTTCGACAGCCCGACGATGCCCATCTTCGCCGCCGAATAGTTGGCCTGCCCCGGATTGCCGACGAGGCCCGACGTCGAGGTCATGTGCACGAAGGCGCCCGAGTTCTGCGCCCGGAAGAATTCCGCCGCCGCGCGGCTCACATAGAAGCTGCCGTAGAGGTGGACCTTGATCACGGCGTCCCAGTCCTCGTCCGTCATCTTGTGGAAGATGACGTCGCGCAGGATGCCGGCATTGTTGACGACGATGTCGATGCGGCCGAACTCGTCGACGGCGCGGCGCACCATGGCGCGGGCCTGCGCTCCCTCGGCCACCGAGCCGAAGTCGGCCACGGCCTTGCCGCCGGCGGCGACGATCTCGCGCACCACGGCCAGCGCCGGGCCGTCGGTCTCGTCGTCCTGCCCGGTCAGCGACACGCCGGGGTCGTTCACGACGACCTTCGCGCCGTGCGACGCCATCAGCAGCGCAATCTCACGGCCGATGCCGCGCCCGGCGCCGGTGACCAGCGCGACCTTGTCCTCGAGCAGTCCAGCCATGGATCGGGCCCTTCCTTCGATGTTGCGCGCGGCGCCCTTGTCTTCAGATCATCCAGCGCCCGCCGTCGACAACGACGGACTGGCCGGTCATGTAGCGGGAGTCGTCGCTGGCGAGGAACGCCGCGGCGGCCGCGATGTCCTCGGGCTCGGCGAAATAACCGAGCGGGATGGCCGCGCGGATCTTCTCCAGGATCTCGGGCGGAATGCGTTCGATCACGCGCGTCTTGGTGACGCCTGGGCACAGCGCGTTGACGTTGACCCTGAACGGCGCGAGTTCGCGGGCGAGCGAGCGGGTGAAGCCGATCACCCCCATCTTCGCCGCGGCGTACTCGCTGATGCCGACCTCGCCGGCCATGCCGGCGTTGGAGGCGACGTTGACGATCTTGCCGCGGCCGGCCTCGCGCATCGCCGGCACGACCTGCCGCGAGGCCAGAAGCGTCGACATCAGCGTCACGTCGAGCACGAAGCGCCACACCTCCGGCTCGGACTTGTAGAACTCGGACGCCCGCTCGCGCGCGCTCTGGCCCACGTTGTTCATCAGGATGTCGACGAAGCCGCACGAGGCGTAGATGGTCCTGAACGCGTCGACCAGCGTCGCCTCGTCCGTGCAGTCGCCGGCGATGGTCAGCACCGTCGCGCCCTTCGCCCGGGCGTCCTGCGCCACGAGTTCGAGCCCGTCCTTCTCCAGGTCGATCAGCGCGAGGTTAGCGCCTTCCGACGCGAAGCGGAGCGCCGAGGCGCGGCCGATGCCGTTGGCCGCCCCGGTGACGACGGCGAGCTTTCCTTCGAGGCGGCGCATGGCGTGACCTTCCCCTGGGCTGCGGCGCGTCCCTGCCCGGGCAGGCGGCGGGCCGGCTCGCGGCATTCCTCCCGGCTGCGCGGTCTGCGCCGGCAACCTGTCGTGCAAAAAACCTAACACTCGTTCGAAATCAAGACAAGCGGTCCTGTCGCTTGCGCCGTCATTCCTTCGGCCGGGCGACGACGGCCGGCGCCGGCGACCACGACAGCGTCGCCACCATCACCCCCGCGAGCACCAGCCCTGCGCCGGCGAAGGACGCGAGGCTCAGGGGTTCGCCGAGGAACACGCTCCCGCAGAACACCGCCACCGGCGGCACGAGGTAGTTGTTGAAGGAGGTGAACCGCGCCCCGGCCCGCGCCAGCAGCACGAACAGCAGCAGGTTCGCCGCCGCCGTGTTGAACACCCCCAGCACCGCCACCGCCGCGACGACCCGGCCCGGCGGCATCGCGGCCGGCCAGCCGTCGATGGCCAGCGCGAATCCCGTCGCGAAGACCGCCGAGACGAGCTGCGACACGGTGGCGACCGTGAGCGAATCGAGGTGGCGCGCGCGCCGCGCCAGGAACAGCGAGCCTGCGAAGATCAGCGCCGCGCCCAGCGCCGCCAACGCGCCGCGCGCGCTGTCGCCGAAGGCCGTCAGCGCGTCCGGGCCGAACAGCACGATGATGCCGCAAAACCCCATGGCGAGGCCGGCGACGTTGCGCAGCGACGTGCTTTCGCCGCCGAGCGTCGCGTAGAACGCCGCGATGACGGGCACCAGCGCCATCGCGGTCGCCGTCACGGACGAGTCGACGTAGCTCACCGAGGTGGCGATCAGCACCAGCGGGATCGTGCCGCTGGCCAGCCCCAGCGCCACCAGCATCGGCATGTCGCGCAGGTGCAGCCGGATGCCGCCCTGCGCGCGGGCCAGTACGATCATCGCGGCGGACGCCACGAGGGTCCGCACCGCGATGAGCGTCAGCGGCGTGAGCGAGCCCACCGCGATCTTGGTGAACATGTAGGAGGTGCCCCAGGCGAGGCAGATGGCCGCCAGAAGCGCGAACTCGATCCGGCCCGGCCGCGTCGTCCCCACGGGATCGCTCCTGCTGGACATGTGCCCGGCTTCCTCGTTACAAAAACAAACAGACGTTAGAAAATTGCCGCGGTCAAGCGCGGTTCCCGACGGAGGAGGCGGCCCCATGAGGCGCATCGTGGTCACGGGAGCGACAGGCACGGTCGGCGGCGCGGCCATGCGGCTGCTCGCCGCCGCGGGCGGCGGGGCCGAGGTGCTGGGCGCGGCGCGCAGCGACAGGGCGGCCGAGGCCCTGCGGGCGCAGGGCCATCGCTCCGTCCGCCTCGACTACGACGCGCCGCAGACGCTGCGGCCCGCGCTCGAGGGCGCCGACGCGGTGTTCCTCGTCACCGGCTATTCGGTCGACATGCTCGTCCATTCGAAGCGCCTGCTCGATGCCGCCCGCGCGGCCGGGGTGCGCCATGTGGTGCATCTGGGCGCGCTCGCGGCCGACGACACGCCGCACGCTCACTTCGCTTGGCACCAGCTCGTCGAACGGGCCATCGAGGCGATGGGCTTCGGCTGGACGCACCTGCGGCCGAACTTCTTCATGGACACGGTGTGGAGCGGCTTCCGCCACAGGCCGGACCGGCTCGTTCACTTCGTCGGCGACCGCCGCGTGAGCTGGATCGCGGCAGACGACATCGCCGCCGTCGCCGCCGCCGCGCTGAGCGATCCGGCAGCCCATGCCGGTCGCGTCTATCCGCTGGCGAGCGAGGTCCTCGCCTTCGACGAGGTCGCCGCGGTGCTGGAGCGCGTGACGGGCCGCCCCGTCTCCTACCGGCCGCGTCCCGCCGCCGACCTTCTGCCGTTGCTGCTCAAGCAAGGCATGGAGCCCAACTACGCGGGCGGGTTGGCCGAGGGCGTCGCCGCCATCGAGCGGGGCGACCTTCCGCTGGTCGATGCCGCCTACGATACGGTCGAGGCGGTGACGGGGCGTGCGGCGACCACGTGGGAGGCGTTCGCCCGTAGCCGGCTGCACGAACTGCCGGCCGGCTGAACCGCCTGGGGAGGCCGCGCAGCGGCCGTCTCGAAGGACGCAGGATGGTGGTGCGCAGGGTGGTGCGACGGCATGATGCTGCGTCCTTCGAGACGCGGGCTGCGCCCGCTTCTCAGAATGAGGGGGAAGCCGCTCAGAGCGTCCGGCCGATCAGCTCCTTCATGATCTCGTTGGTGCCGGCATAGATGCGCTGGACGCGGGCGTCGGCATAGGCGCGCGTGATGGGGTATTCCCACATGAAGCCGTAGCCGCCGTGCAGTTGCAGCAGGGCGTCGAGGACGCGCCCCTGCATCTCGCTGGTCCACAGCTTCACCATCGCCGCCGTGGTGGTGTCGAGTTTGTTCTCGAGCACCAGTTCGAGGCAGCGGTCGAGGAAGATGCGACCGACCTGAACCTGGGTCTTCATCTCGGCCAGGGTGAAGCGCGAGTTCTGGAAGTCGATGATCGGCTTGCCGAAGGCCTTCCGGTTCTTCGTGTATTCGATCGTCCATTCCAGCGCCGCCTCGCAGCAGTTCACCGCCTGGATGCCGACATGCATGCGCTCCCAGGGCAGCTCCTGCATCATGTAGACGAAGCCCTTGCCCTCCTCGCCGATCAGGTTCGTCGCCGGCACGCGCACGTCGTTGAAGAACAGCTCCGAGGTGTCCTGCGCCTTCGTGCCCATCTTCTTCAGCCGCCGGCCGCGCTCGAAGCCGGGACGGTTCGCCTCCACCATCACGAGGCTGATGCCGCGCGCGCCCTCGCTGCGGTCGGTCTTGCAGGCCACGAGCACGAGGTCGGCCGTCTGGCCGTTGGTGATGAAGGTCTTCTGGCCCGAGATCACGTACTCGTCGCCCTCCCGCCGCGCCGCCGTGCGGATCGCCTGCAGGTCCGACCCGCCGCCGGGCTCCGTCATGGCGATGGCGGCGATGAGATCGCCGGTCGCCATGCCCGGCAGCCAGGCGCGCTTCTGCGCCTCGGTGCCGTAATGGTCGATGTAGGGCGCCACGATGTCGGAGTGCAGCGCGAAGCCGAGGCCCGTCAGGTTGAGCCGCGCCTGCTCCTCCATCAGGATGATCGAGTAGCGCCGGTCGGCGCCCGCGCCGCCCCATTCCGCCGGGATCGCCGCGCAGAGGAAGCCCTCCGCCCCGGCCTTCTTCCACGCCCAGCGCGGCACCTCGCCCGCGTCCTCCCACGCCTCGTGGTGGGGCGCCATCTCGCGCTCCATGAAGCGGCGGACCGACTGGCGGAAGATCTCGTGCTCCTCCGAGAACAGCGTGCGCTCGACCATGGTGTCTCCTCCGCTCGTGATGCCGGCTCTTCGCCCTAGCATGCACCTGCCGCCGGCGAGATCAATTTCTAACGACCGTTTGAAATGATCCCGGCG